>NZ_VDMO01000011.1 GCF_006335125.1 Deinococcus radiopugnans ATCC 19172 | reverse complement strand
GATCGGCGGGTTTTGGAGTCGTCACACACCCAAAACACCGCCGTTTATCCTGCCGATTCGCAACCTGTCACACGTTCAGGGATTTCCCGTCCAGCACAGCCTCAACTCGAAGATGTCCGGTACAGAGGTTGCAACCAAAATTCATCAAGCGGCAGATTTGGCGAGACAGACGCAACTTCAACTCAGTGACGTTTGCCCAGATGGACAGATTGGAAAATATCATGTCACTTGTCAGGCCAGTGGTTACGACACAGATATTCGGGTGACTGCGGACAAGAGAACTTGGAGTAAGAAAGTTGAGATCAGTGGTGCCAACGCGAATGCGCTGAGCGACCAGTATGTCCTCGTAAGTGGCGGCGTGTCTGGCGCGCTTTCGTATATTGAGAGTCAAGTATTCAATTTGAGCAGCGGCCAACTCGTTATGGAGAATGACGGAGGCTTGATTTACAGGGATGAGAATTTCGCTGTCTTCTCAGCCACGGAATCGAAAATTGGCATCTCACAGTACAACCCTATTATCTACATTTTCAACATGAAGACAGGCGTGACCAGAACGGTGGAATACACCATTGATCCACGTCAAGGATGTGGCGAGCAGGAAGACATGACATATCTGCAAAATTCAATTGTTGTCTACGTCCGCGATGAAACACTAATTTTCCCCAGAAGAGATACCTGCGGCATCTTTGAATTTACCGCGCCGCTGGAGTAATACATTACTTCAGCCAAAATACCCCAGCAACTCAATCAGCATCCGCGCGTAATCGTCCACCTTGATCCCCCGTTTCTCCATCTTCACGGAGGGCGGGAAGGTCTGCACCTCGGTCTTGTGAGGAAAGCGCTTGAGGCCGGCGGCGTCGTAATCCAGTGATTTATAAGCGAACGTCACCTGCAATTCGGTCATGGTCTCGCCGATGCTCAATACGCGCTTGGCGGCGGCCGTCAGCCTCAGCTTGGCGAGGTCAATGAAGTTCTGCACGTCCGGGGCGGGAGGGCCGTATTTCTTCCGCAGGTCACGCTCCACCCGGCTGATGGCCTGCAAAGTGCGTGCGTCCGAGAGGCGGCCATAGGTGGCAATGCGCGCCTCATCGTCGCCGCCAAAGTATTCCGGGGTCAGGCGGGCGTTGATGGGCAGGTCAATGGAGATGTTGACGGGCGGCTGAAGCTTCTCGCCCTTCAGGCGGGCGACGGCCTCCGAGAGCATCTCGGTGTACACGTCAATGCTGACGGCCTGCACATGCCCGTGCTGCTCCTCGCCCAGGATGTTGCCCACGCCGCGAATTTCCATGTCCTTCTCGGCCAGCAGGTGCCCGGAACCGAGGTCTTGCAGGTCCGCGATAGCCCACAACCGCCGCTGCGCGTTCTCGGTCATGCGCGGCGGATAGAACAGGTAGGCGTAGGCCGTCTGCGCCCGGCGGCCCACCCGCCCGCGCAACTGGTAGAGCTGCGCGAGGCCCAGCCGATCCGAACGCTCAATCAGGATGGTGTTGGCCTCCGGGATGTCCAGCCCTGTCTCCACGATGGTGGTGGACAGCAGCACGTCAAACGCGCCCTCCTCGAAGCCCAGCATGATCTCCTCCAGCTCCTCCTCGTTCATGCGCCCGTGCGCCACGCCGATGCGCGCTTCCGGCACCAGGTTGCGGAGGTATAGACTGCGGGCGCCGATGCTGGCAATCCGGTCATGGATGTAAAAGACCTTGCCGCCGCGCTCGATCTCGCTGATGATGGCGTCGCGCACGGTGCTGGGGTCAAAGGGGGCCAGCACCGTCTGGATGGGCTTGCGGCCCTTTGGAGGCGTCTGGATGCTGCTCATGTCGCGCAGGCCCACCATGCTCATGTAGAGGGTGCGCGGAATCGGGGTGGCCGAGAGTGCGAGGGTGTCCACCGCCCGCGCCCCCTCTGGGATGTCCAGCTTGCCTGCCGCCACATCCGGCATGCCCCGCAACGCCCGCAATTTTTCCTTCTGCGACACGCCGAAGCGGTGTTCCTCGTCCACGATGATCAGGCCCAGGTTCTTGAACTCAATGTCGCCGCTCAGCAGGCGGTGCGTGCCGATCAGAATGTCCACCTTGCCCGCCGCCAGATCGCGCAGGATGGCCTTGGACGACTGCGGCGAGGTAAAGCGCGATAGCCCCTCCACCCGCACGGGCAGATCCTTGAAGCGTTCCACGAAAGTGGAAGTGTGCTGCTCGGCCAGCAGCGTGGTGGGAACCAGAATCGCCACCTGCATCCCGTGGCCCACGACGCGGTGCGCGGCCCGCAGCGCCACTTCGGTCTTGCCGAAGCCCACGTCGCCGGAGATCAGCCGGTCAGCGGGGTTGGGTTTCTCCAGATCCTTGAGGGTTTCCTTCAGGGCAGTGCGCTGGTCTCCCGTCAACTCGAACTGGAAGTTGTCCTCGATCTGCTTGTCCCACTCGGGAACGGGGGCAAAGGCGTTGCCGGGGGTGACCTGCCGGGCGGCGTACTGCACCAGCAGTTTGCCCGCCACCTCCTCGGCGTTCTTGCGGGCCTTGTCCTTGGCTTTGGCCCAGTCCTTCTTGTCGAAGCTGCTTAGGACGGGCGGATCGTCGGTGGTGCCGGGATGGCGGCGCAGCACAGGCAATTGCTCGATGGGCACGCTCAGGCGGGCGCCTTTGCGGTATTCCAGATTCAGGTAATCACGGGTGACGCCCAGCACCGTGCGTGTCTCCAGGCCCTGAAATTGCCCGATGCCATGTTCGGGGTGAATCAGGTAATCGCCCACATGCAGGCCCAGCGCGTCGGTGACCGGGCGGCCCGACAGCCGCTTGCCGCGCAGCGCGGAGCCGCCCTGGAAGCCGTAGATCAGGTCTTCGGTCAGCACCACCGTGCGGTGTTCGGGAATAACGAAGCCGCCCTCGCCGCCGCCGCGCAGGAAGCCCAGGCCACCCTCCTCCACGCGTGGGAGTTTGAGCCAGGGAATCTCGTGGGTGTTCAGCAGCTTGTCGGCCAGATACGCCGCCGTGCGGTCATGGCGCACCAGAATCAGGACACGGTAATCGGCCCCTCTCCACTCGGCCACATCCTTTTCCAGATCGGCGAGGCGGGCGCGGTAGAAATCCAGCGTCTTCAGGCCGGTGTCCAGATCGGGCAATTCGAGGGGTGAGCGGCCAAACGACGTGACCTCACGTCCGGCCAGCCGCGGCCACAGCGTATCGGTCAGGACGCCCAGGCTGGAGGCGTAGAACTCCGGGGAATCCAGAAACACGCGGCCCGGCAGCAGTTCCAGGCGGGTGGCGTCCCACTTGACTTCGGTCAGGTAGTCGGCGGTGGGTTCCAGAGTGAAGGTGTCGGCCTTCTCACCAGTCATTTCGCCGGGGGCCAGCAGGCGCAGGGTGTCCAGCTCGTCGCCGAAGAACTCGGCCCGCACCCAGATGTCGCCGTCGGCGTCGGTGGGACGGCCCGCGCCGGGCGAGAGGCGCAGTTCCAGGGTGTCCCCGCGCAACTCGTAGCCGGGTTCCTCTCCCCGTTCGTAGCCTAGGCGTTCCAGGCGGGTCAGCAGCGCCTCGCGCGGGTAGTTGCGGCCCACGCGTAAGCTCAGGGCGTGATCTTCGGGGTGGGCGGGGAACAGGTCCAGGGCCGTGTTCACGTCTAGCACCACATGCTCGTGCTTGCCGTCCCAGTCGCGCAAGCCCGGATTGACCGACACCGGCGCGCCCAGCGCCCCCGCCGAGGCGTAGTTGCCGATGCGGTCAGCGGTGGTCAGCAGCACCGCCGGGCCTGGAAAGGCTGCGAACAGCGCCGCCCGCGCCACCTGCGGGAGGAGCAGCAGGTTGCCGGGCGGGGCGGCGGGCAGCAATTTGGACAGGTTGGGCGCGGAGATGGTCACTGGAAGAGTTTACGCGGTTGGGGGAAATGGGACTGTGCGAAGGGTCAAGGGACCTTGGTTGAATCTGGCACAGTCCCTTTAATGGTCAACCTGCCCTTTCGTTATTCAACCCGCAAAACTTTCGTACAATTCCTGCATTTGAAACACAAATCTGGCAGCGACGAACAATCTGCACTGATCAACATGGGCATCCTTTACCGGCAGCTTGGCAACGGGGAAATGTCGCGGGACTACCTGATTCAGGCGCTACAAGGGCTGCTCAAAACCGGGCAGATAGAGGGCGGGCGATTCTCGCTGGCCCCCATCGCACTGGAGGTGCTTGGCCTGCTCGCCGCCGATGGGCAGGAGATGCGTCACGCCGCAGTTCTGCTGGGCGTCGCCGAAGCCCAGCGCGAAGTGTTGAACGCCGGATTGACTGAAGACGAACGCAACACGCTGACGCAGGACATGGCCCCCATTCGCGCGGCTTTGCAGGACAGTGAGTTTGCAACTGCCTGGGCGGAAGGCCGTGCCCTGACCCTTCAGCAGGCGCTGATATACGCGATGGGGTTTCCAACCTGAACGGAATACGGCGGTCACGCAGGCGAGCATTTACGCTGGAGCATGTGCACAAGCTGGCCGGGTAGTTTGGGGTGGGGGCGAGGGAGTTTTAGCCGGATTAACCCGTTGCAGGCTTCCACCACAGCCAAGCGTCGAAGCCGCCGCGCTCCCCGGCCTTCTGTCGCCGCAGGTCTTCCAGTTCCCTCTTCCCCACACCGTCGGTCTTTGCCAGCGCATACACGACTTCCAGAACGTCGACCAGTTCCAGCACTTCGCCCGATTCAAGATATTCGGCCACCTCCTCGCCCAGTTTGGCTCGGAGGGCGGCGCGAAACTCGTCGGCATTCAACACACGGGAAGTTCCGCCGAAAAGTTCCGGAATCCGTTCACGCACCAGTTTGCCCATGTCCGCAGCATAGGGCTTCAGACCTCCGCCTCCGCTAACAGAAAAGCCTGACCCGGCGTGGTAATTTGCCCCCATGTTTGAGTCGCTGGGCAACAAGTTGCAGGACATCCTGGACCGCGTGGGCAAGGAGCGCCAGCTCACCGAGTCGCAGGTCAAGGCCGCCATGCGCGAGATCCGGATGGCGCTGCTGGAAGCCGACGTGAATTTTGGCGTGGCGAAGGAATTCGTGGCGAAGGTCTCCGAGAAGGCCGTGGGGCAGGAGGTTTCGGGCAGCCTCAACTCCGGGCAGACCGTGGTGAAACTGGTCCACGACGAGCTGATCGAGACGCTGGGCGGCAAATCCATCCAGCCGGAACTGAAGACCGAGGGCAACGTGTGGTTCATGGTGGGGCTGCAGGGGGCGGGCAAGACGACCAGCACCGGCAAACTGGCCGCGCATTACAAGAGCAAGGGCCGCCGCGTGCTGCTGGTGGCCGCCGACACCCAGCGCCCGGCGGCGCGGGACCAGCTGGAAGTGCTGGCCAAGCAGGTGGGCGTGCCGGTGCTGAAGGTGGCCGACGGCGAGACCCCCGCCGAAACCCGCCGCCGTGTGGACGAGCACCTGAGGACCGATTTCCGCGATCTGGTCATCGTGGACACGGCGGGCCGCCTCCAGATCGACGAGGCGCTGATGGACCAGCTGGCGGATCTGCAGGCCGCCATGCAGCCCACCGAAACGCTGCTGGTGGTGGACGCCATGACCGGGCAGGAGGCGCTGAACGTGGCCCAGACCTTCGACACGCGCGTGCAGGTTTCGGGATTGATCATCACCAAGATGGACGGCGACGCACGCGGCGGCGCGGCCCTCTCGGCGCGCAGCGTGACGGGCAAGCCGATCTACTTCGCCGGGACCAGCGAGAAGATCAGCGGGCTCGACGCCTTCCACCCAGACCGCGTGGCCGGGCGCATCCTAGGCATGGGCGACGTCCTGGGATTGATCGAACGCGCCGAGATGGCGGACCTCAAGGCGATGGAGGTCAAGAAGCCCGGCGACTTCGATCTGGAAGACCTGCTGACCCAGTTACGCCAGATTCGCAAGATGGGACCACTGGGTGATCTCCTGAAATTGATCCCCGGCATGAGCCGCGCCCTGCCCGAGGGCTTCAACGTGGACGAGAAGCAGATTCAGCGTATCGACGCCATGATTTCCAGCATGACCCTCAAGGAGCGGCGCAACCCCAAGGTGATTGACGGGCGGCGGCGCAAACGAATCGCGGCGGGCAGCGGCCACAGCGTGCAGGACATCAACAAGCTCCTGAAGATGCACGAGCAGATGAAGGACATGATGAAGATGCTGGGGCGCATGGGAGGCAAGGGACCGGGCGGCAAGCCCCCGCGCATGCCCAACTTGCCCCCCAACGTTCGGCGCTAGGACGCAGCCACGATTGACAGGTCAGGCTGCCCTCCGTATACTCACACCCGCTGCAAAAACGCCCCTGGCCGGGTGTGATGGCGCGCGGGTCGTTAGCTCAATCGGTAGAGCAGCTGACTTTTAATCAGCGGGTTCCGGGTTCAAGTCCCGGGCGACCCACCAGACCAACTCCGTCTCTGGCGGAGTTTTCTCGTTGTGGGTTGCCCTGGGCTGCAAACAACAAGGCTGCCCCTTCAGGAATCGTGCCACCAATGCCTGTTCCAGAACTTGTCCTTTGAAATCGCAATTAAAAGCCAAGGCGATTTGCGGGGCTTACACACCAGACAACTCGCTACCCACAGCGCCCGCAGCCGCCAGCACGGGCGTGGCGGGAGCATTCAGCAAGGCGTGCATCTGTGCGGCAAAGGCCGCCGTGTCGTTCACGCAGCCCAGATGGCCCTGCCCAGAGGCGAATTCCAGATGGGTGTGATTCACGCCCGCCGCCGCCGAGGCCTGGGCGAAGCCCCGCATCTCGGCGGCGGGGAAGAACTGGTCCCCGGCGATATTCACGGTCAGCAGCCGCAAGCCTGATGCGGCCCAGTGGGCGAACATTTCGGGGTGCGGGGTCACCCCCGCCAGATCGTGGGTGCCCACCAGCCGCGCGATGTCCAGGATGTGCGGCAGGCTGGCCGTGCCCGAGCGCGCAGCCAGGTAGGCCCCCAGGTCGGCGTTGCGGAACAGGGCTTCCAGCCCGTCTGCCCCCAGCCCGAAAAAGGTGATCACGCGCAGCGCCTCCTCCAGACCGCCCACCTGGGCCACCTGACGCAGCAGGGGCGTGAAGGCGTCGCGCAGGGCCGGGCCGACGTGCGGACTGGCCGCCACCGCCGCCACGCGCGGCGCGAGTTCGGGGGTGCGGGCCGCCCACTGCAGGGCCTGCAGGCCGCCCAGGCTGGGACCGGCCACCGCATGCCAGCGCGCTACTCCCAGCGCCTGCATCAGTCCCAGCTGAATGGCGTGCAGATCGCCAAAATCCCAGTCTGGAAATCGCGGTCCCCAGGTCTCGCCGTCCGGGTGGGGGGTGTCCGGGCCGGTGGTCACGATGCCGGAGTCACGGGCCTGCACGTTGGACGGCGTATTCATGCAGATGACAAAAAAGCGGTCTGTGTCCAGCGGCAGGCCCGGCCCAATGAGAGCAGCCCACCAGCCGGGTGTGCCGTCCGGATTCGTTCCTGCGGCGCGCATGGTACCGGTGTAGTAATGGCAGACCAGCACGGCATTGTCGCGCGCCGCGTTGAGCGTCCCCCACGACTGCGCGCCCAGCCGCAGCGGCACGTCCACACCCGAAAACGTCGCCTGGGCCGAGAAGACCCACTCGCCCGGTCCCGCGCCCGCTTCCAGCCCCGCCCCCCGCAGCGTCTCACTCATCACGGCCCAGGGTAGGTGCGCAGCGTAACGCCACGGTCACAGTGGACGACAAGGCGCGGCGTCATGCACACCCTTGTAACGCCCCCGTGACGCCTCTCCCTTAGACTGCCCGCGTTATGAAAACTCTACTTCTGACGGGCGTCCTGCTCGCGGTTTCC
This sequence comes from Deinococcus radiopugnans ATCC 19172, assembly GCF_006335125.1. NCBI lineage: Bacteria > Thermotogati > Deinococcota > Deinococci > Deinococcales > Deinococcaceae > Deinococcus > Deinococcus radiopugnans. The sequence continues at coordinate 152,723 of NZ_VDMO01000011.1, read as the reverse complement.
GGCGCGGGCGCGGTAAAAGTGGGCGTACTGATTCCCCTCTCGGGAGCGGGCAGCGTGTCGGGCCAGGCGGCCAAGAACGGCTACGAACTGGCGCTGGCCGAGATCAACAAGGCGGGGGGCGTGCTGGGCAAACCCCTGGAAGTGGTGTACGGCGACGACGCCAGTGCCCCGGCCAAGGCGGTGCCGGAGTTCGTCAAGCTGGTCACGGTGGACAAGGTGGACTTCATGGCCGGCGGCGTGAGCAGCGCGGTCAGCGTGGCGCTGTCCGGCCCGGCCAAGCAGTACAACACCTTCATGGCCTGGATCGGGGCCGCCGCCACGCCCGTCGAGGACGCCTTTGCCGATCACAAGTACTTCTTCCACTACCACCCGTGGTCCTACTACAACTTCGAGGCCATTCTGGATTTCTTCAAGACCCTCAAGGACAAGCAGGGGGCCAAGAACATCGCCATCGCCTACGAGGACGGCCCCTTCGGCAGCGCGGGCATCGACTCCACCGTGGACGCCTTCAAGAAGGCCGGCTTCAACGTCGTCCTGACCGAGAAGTTCAAGACCGGCAGCGGTAACTTCGGCCCGCTGGTCAGCAAGGCCAAGGCCGCCAAGCCCGACATCATGTACTGGGTGGGCTACGACACCGACGCCCTGCCGCTGGCCACCGAGATCAAGCAGCAGAACCTCAAGCTGGGCCTGATCTACGGCACGCCGCCCAGCTGGCCGGTGGGCTTCGAGAAAAACCCTCTGGCCAACGACATCGCGGGCCTGAGCCTGTGGCTGCCCACCAGCCCCAACAAGGAAAGTCGCGCTTTCGTGGACGCCTACAAGAAGAAGTTCAGCAACGTTACCGAGGAATACTTCGCGCCGCTGGCCTACGTGAACCTCAAGTCGCTGGCCGCCGCCATCAACCGGGCGGGCAGCACCGACAAGGACAAGGTGGCCGCCGAACTGGCCAAGACCAACACGCCCACGCCGTTCGGCACGCTGACCTTCAGCAAGAGCCTCAAGACCCAGTATCAGGGTTTCAAGGCCGGCAACTGGCTGCACTTCCAGTTCCTGAACGACACCCGCGCGCCGGTGTACCCGGCCAGCTTCTCCCAGAAGCCTGTGGTCTGGGGCAAGTAGAGGGCTGACAGCACCTGGCACCGGGTCAGATGCGGAGGCCGCCACGGCCTGATCCCTCCCATTCCCCAGGGAAAGGGGCGCAAGGATCAGACCGTGGTTCCATTTCCGGCCATCTCAGAGGGAACCCAATGACACTCACCTCACGAACGATCCAGACTTCCCGCCTTCAAACCGCCGTACTGGAGCGGCCCGCGACAGGTGAGGCGCGGCGCCGACTGCTTCTCGTTCACGGCAATGTGTCGAGTGGCGAGTTCTTCCGTGACCTGATGGACAGCCTGCCTGGCGACATCCACGCCGTCGCCCCCGATCTGCGCGGCTACGGCGACACGGAGGCCAGGCCCATTGACGCCACACGCGGCCTGCGTGACTGGGCCGACGATGTGCTGGCCCTGCTGGACGCGCTGGAGTGGGAGGGCGCGCACCTGCTGGGCTGGAGCATGGGCGGCGGTGTGGTGATGCAAGTCGCACTGAGTGCGCCAGAGCGCGCCAATTCGCTGACGCTGGTGGCCCCGGTCAGTCCCTACGGCTTCGGCGGCACGCACGGAGAAAACGGCACACCCAACGCGCCGGATTTCGCGGGTTCGGGGGGCGGGACGGTCAATGCGGCCTTCGTCCCATTAATCGCCGCCGGAGACCGCTCGGACACGGCGGGCAGCCCGCGCGACGTGATGCGGAAGTTCTACTTCAACGCCGCGCAGTTTCAGCCTGACCCGCAGAAGGAAGAGGCGTGGGTCACGTCCATGCTCAAAACGCGCACCGGGGATGGCTTCTACCCCGGCGACATGACGCCAAGCGACAATTGGCCGAATGTCGCGCCAGGAACGGCTGGGGTGGCCAATGCCTTCAGTCCCAAATACATGAACCTGTCGGCGTTCGCGGAGCTGACCCCGCCGCCACCCGTGCTGTGGGTGCGCGGCGACGCCGACGCCATCGTGGGAGATGCCAGCCTGTTCGATCTGGCGCAGCTTGGGGCGCTGGGCGCGGTGCCCGGCTGGCCCGGCGCAGAGGTCTGTCCGCCTCAGCCGATGCTGCTTCAGACCCGGACAATATTGAAACGCGGCGAGGCCAACGGCGGGCAGTGGCGCGAGCTGGTGCTGCCCGGCGTGGGCCACTCGCCCTTCATTGAGGCGCCGGAGGAATTCAGGGCGGCGCTGCTGGAGCATTTAGACCGGAGCCCGCCTTCCTCTTAAAGAATCGAGTACCCAAACAAAATCGCCACCTTACGGAGCCCTCATGGACCTCTTTTTACAAACCCTTCTCAACGGCCTGCTGCAAAGCGGCATCTACGCACTGGTGGCCTCCGGGCTGGCGCTGGCGGTGGGCGTGGTGGGCATCGTCAACTTCGCGCACGGCGAGTTTCTGATGATCGGGGCCTTCATGGCCTGGGCCGCCAGCGCCTTTTTAGGGGTAGACCCGCTGCTGTCGCTGCCCATCGTGGCGGTGGCGGTGTTCGGCGTGGGCGCGCTGACCTACCGCGTCAGCATCCGGCACGTGCTGCTGGCCCCGGAACTCAACCAGATGCTGCTGACTTTCGGGCTGGGCATCCTGCTGCAAAACCTGGCGCTGATGCTGCTGGGCGGCAACACCCGCACCGTCACCACGCCGTACCAGGCCAGCAGCCTCAACATCGGAGAGCTGAGCATCGGCGGCCCCAAGGCCATCGCTTTCGGGCTGGCGGTGGTGCTGCTGGGCGCGCTGTACTTCACGCTGTACCGCACGGTGCTGGGCCGCCAGATGCGCGCGGTGGCGCAGAACCGCCGGGGCGCGCAACTGATCGGGATTCCCGTGGATCGCGTGTACCTGATCGCCTTCGGCGTGTCGTGCGGGCTGGCGGCGGTGGCCGGGGTGCTGGTCAGCGTGTTGCTGTTCGCCTCGCCCACCGTGGGGCTGGTCTTCGCGCTGAAAGCCTTTGCCATTATCGTGATGGCGGGCCTGGGCAACCTGACCGGCGTGCTGTGGGCCTCGGTGATCCTGGGCCTGTCGGAAGCGCTGGTGCAGACTTACGTGCCAGGGGGCGGCGGCTGGAGCGACGCGGTATTCTTCCTGATGATCTTCGGTACGCTGGTGATCCGCTCGTTCAGGCGGGCCGCATGAGGGCAGACCGCATGGGCACGCCCGCCTCCAAACGGCAGGCGGCGCGCAGGCCGGACATTACCGGCGTGGCGCTGGTGCCGCTGGCGATTTTCTTCGTGCTAGCACTAATTTTCCCCTTTCTGCCGCTGGGAGATCGGGGCGCATTCCTGCTGCAAATCGGCTTTTTCACGCTGGTGGCCGGCATTATGGCGCTGTCGTGGGACATCCTAGCGCGCAGCGGGCAGGTCAGCCTGGCGCACGCGGCGTTTTACGGGCTGGGCGCTTACGGCTACGCGCTGTTGCTGAAGGGGGGGCTGGCCTGGCCGCTGGCGATGCCCCTGGCGGCGCTGGGCGCGGGGGTGGTCAGCCTGGTGCTGGGCGCGGTCACCATGCGCCTGAGCGGCATGTACTTCGCCATCGCCACTCTGGCCTTCACGGAAGTGGTGCGGACGATCATCCAGAACCTGCCGGAAGACGTGGCCGGCGGCGCGAACGGCCTGCTGGTGCCGGCGCTGCTGGGCGGCAACCCGCGCGGGCAGTACCTGCTGGCGCTGGCGCTGCTGGCCCTGACGGCGGCGGTCAGTCTGGCGGTGCGGGTGGGCCGGTTGCACCACGCCTTCGCCGCCATCCGGCAGGGCGAGGAAACCGCGCGGGTGCTGGGCGTGTCCACCGTGCGCTACAAGCTGGCGGCCTTTTTCATCTCCAGCACGCTGGCGGCGCTGGCCGGGGTGCTGTACGCGGGCAAGACCTTTTTCATCAGCCCGCTGGATACCTTCAGCCTCGCCAACTCCATCGCGCCGCTGACCACCAGCATCTTCGGGGGGCTGTACACCACGCTGGGGCCGATCCTGGGCGCCACCGTGCTGCGCGTGGCCGAGGAGGCGCTGCACAACGTCGTCAAGAACGGCTACCTGGTGGTCTACGGGCTGGTGCTGATGCTGAGCATCCTGTGGCTGCCGCGCGGACTGATGGGCCTGTTCCGGCGCGGACGGCACGGGGGCGACGTATGACGGGTCAGGTTGTCCTGCGGGCCGACGGCCTGAGCAAGCGCTTCGGTGGCCTCCAGGCCGTCCAGGGCGTCACCTTTGACCACCACGACGGCGAGATTCTGGCCGTGATCGGGCCGAATGGGGCGGGCAAGACCACCCTCCTCAACCTGCTGTCGGGGGTGTACCGGCCCAGTTCGGGGCGGCTGGAATTGCTGGGCGAGGACGTAACGCATAAGCCGATGGAACACCGCTGCCACGCCGGGCTGGGCCGCGCCTTTCAGGTGGTGCGCCCCTTCCCCGAGATGACCGTTCACGAGAACGTGACGGTGGGCGCGCTGTTCGGGCAGCCCGGCACCACCTTGCCGCAGGCCCGCGAACGCGCCTATGACCTGCTGGAGCGCACCGGCCTGGCCGATCAGGCCGCCCGCGCCGCCCACGAGCTGACCCTGCTGCAAGACAAGCGCATGGAAATCGCCCGCGCCCTGGCGACAAACCCCCGCGTCCTACTGCTCGACGAGGTGATGGCCGGTCTGCGCCCCGGCGAGGCGGCGGAGGCGGTGGAGCTGGTGCGCGGCGTGCGCGCCGATGGCGTCAGCGTGCTGTTCATCGAACACATCATGCCGGTGGTGCGTGATCTGGCCGACCGCGTGGTGGTCATGGATCAGGGGCAGGTGATCGCCCACGGCACCTACCGCGAGGTCACCGCGCACCCGCAGGTGGTGGCGGCATATCTGGGCACGGAAGAGGGGCTGGGAGCGTGATGGGATTGAACGGTCTAAGGGTCAAAGAGTCTGAGGGTCTAAGGGTTCTGACCCCTCTACCCTCGTGGGAGAGGGGCGTTGCGAAGCAACGGGGTGAGGGGGCCACCGGGCAAGCCCCAACCACAATCAAGTCCCTCAATCTCTTCACCGCGTCCCGCGCCCCACGCACCGCGCACCACCCTAAGGTCATCCCATGACTGCCCCCCAGGGTCAGGAACTCCTGATCGAGAATCTCGCCGCCGGTTACGGCAAGATTCAGGTCTTGTGGGACGTCAGCGTGCGCGTCGGGCCGGGGGAGTTCGTCGCCATGATCGGGGCCAACGGGGCGGGCAAGACCACCACGCTGCGGGCGGTCAGCGGCGTGGTGCGGGCAAGCGGCGGCCGCATTCGCCTGGGCGGGCAGGACATCACCCGCGCCACGCCGTCGCAGATCGTGGCGCTGGGGCTGGGCCACGTCCCGGAGGGCCGCGAATTGTTCGGCCTGATGACCGTGCGCGAGAACCTGGAACTGGGCGCGGCCATGCGCCCCGAGGCCCGCGCGAAACAGGCACAGACCCTCGAACACGTCTATTCCCTCTTCCCCCGTCTGGCCGAGCGCGCTGGACAACTGGCCGGAACCCTCTCGGGCGGCGAGCAGCAGATGGTGGCGGTGGGCCGCGCGCTGATGGGCCGTCCCAGCGTGCTGGTGGTGGACGAACCCAGCCTGGGCCTCTCGCCGCTGATGACCCAGACCGTCTTCGGGGCGCTGAAAGCCGTCCATGCCGAGGGCGTCAGCGTGCTGCTGGTGGAGCAGAACGTGGGCCTGAGCCTGAAACTGGCGCAGCGGGCCTACGTGCTGGAAAACGGAGAGGTGGTTAAGGAGGGCACGGGCGAGGCGCTGCTGGCGGATCCGAGCGTGCGGGAAGCGTATCTGGCGCTGTAGCCGGATGGGGTGAGGGCAGGCATTGGATCATCAGGTGGTCAGATCTCAGCGACACGGCCTTGCTAGCATCGGGCATGACCCTCAACTGGCGTGACCTGACCTCGCGGCGGCGGGCGCGGGTGCCGGCGGTGCGCGGCGCCTTGGCGCGGCCCCGGCTTCAGGCGGTGATGGACGCCGCGCGGGTGATGCTGCTGGTGGCCCCGGCAGGCTACGGCAAGACCACCGCGCTGGCCGCGAATCTGGCGGGACCGCACGCGTGGCTGACCCTGGACGCCGACGACGCCGATCCGCAGGTGCTGGCTGCCGGGCTGGCGCTGGCCGCCGAGAGCCTGCCGGGGGGCGCGGCGGTGGCCGATCTGCTGGACGCCGGAGCCGCGCCGCGCCGGGTGGCGGCGCGCGTGGCCGATCTGCTGGACGCCTGCGGGGGCCTGCTGGTGCTGGACGAGGCGCAGCATCTGTGCGGTGAGGGGGGTGGCGGCACGAGTGATGTGCTGCACGAGCTGCTGGGCGGCGGCCTGCCGGGCACCACCGCCGGGCGACTGGCGCTGCTGTCGCGCGTGCCGCTCTCGCTGCCCGAACTGGCCCGGCTGGACGCGGCGGGCGAGGTCACGCGGCTGGGCACCCCGGAGCTGGCCTTTACCCGGCCGGAAGTGGGGGCGTTGCTGCGGGCGGGCGGCCTGCAACCCACCGACGCGGAGGTGCGGCTGGCCCACACCGTCACCGAGGGCTGGCCCATCGCGCTGCGTTTTCTGGCGCAGGCGGCGGCACAGGGCCGCGTGCAACTGGCGGGCCTGGCCGATCTGGACGGCGGGGAGGCGCAACTGGGCACCCTGTTCGCGTACCTGGCCTCCGAGGTGCTGGGGCCGCTGACCCCGCCGCAGCGCGCGGTGCTGGCGCGCGGCAGCCTGTTCGAGGAACTGACCGCCGCGCTGGCCCGCGAGGTGCTGGGCGAGCCGGACGGCGCGGCGCTGCTGGAGGCGCTGGCGCGGGGCGGCACCTTCCTGACCCGTTCGGATCATCCGGCAGGTTCAGAGGAGGCCGTTTACCGCGCCCACCCACTGCTGCGCGCCCACCTGCGCGGCGGGCTGTCTGGGAGCGAGGTGCAGATCCTGGCCGCTCGCGGGGCAGCGTACTTCGAGCGCACCGGGCGGCCCCGGCGGGCGCTGGCAGCACACCTGCTGTCGGGCGACGTGACGCGGGCGGCGGCGCTGCTGTCGGCGCACGGGGCGGGCTGGCTCGCGCAGGGGCGGGCCGGGCTGATCGAGCGCAGCCTGGGCCGCCTGCCCCGCGCGGTCTGGACGCCGGAACTGCATGCCCTGGCCGGGGACGCCCTGCGCCTGTCCTCGCGCTACAGCGAGGCGCTGGCCGAATACGAACGGGCCACGCCCCTCCTGCGGGCGCTGGGGGGGGTGCAGGTGGCGCTGGATACCGTGCAGCCCGACGCGGCGTGGGAGGCGCTGGCGCTGGCGGAAGCGCTGGCGCCCGGCTCGTCCGCCGTACGGCGTTTGCGGGCCGAGAACCTGCTGAATGCCGGGCGGCTGCCCGAGGCGTTGGCGCTGGAACCGGAGTTGCGGGATGGAGCGAGGGCGGCCCTGCGCTCCGGCGATCTGGAGCGGGCGCTGGCGCTGGCCCTGGCGGCGGCACGCGGCGAGGCGGGCGGCGCGCGGGCGGCCCAGAACCACCGCGAGGGGCTGCTGCTGGCCGCGTTCGTGTACGCGCTGCGCGGCGAGTCAGGGCTGGCCGCCGAACACGCCCGCGCCGGGCTGGCCGAGGGCGAGCGGCTGGAAAGCCCCTTCGTGCGTTCACTGGCGCTGGCGCGGCTGGGCCACGCCCGGATGACGGCGGGCGATCTGGACGGGGCGCGGGCCACCTACGAGGAGGCGCTGGCGCTGGCGCAGCCCATCTCAGGCCGGTTGCGCGTCGAGCCGCTGATGGGCCTCGCGGCGCTGGCGGGCCGGGCCGGGGACGCGGCGCGGGCGGCGGCGCTGAAAACCGAGGCGCTGGCCCAGACGGGCGGCGACGGCTACATGGCCGGGCTGCTGCATCTGGCGGCGGCGCTGGGCCTTCAGGAGGCGGGCGACGCGGACGCCCCTGGCCTGGAGGCCGCTTTCCAGAGCTTCCAGACCTGCGGCGACGCCTTCGGGCTGGCCTGCGTGGCGCTGGCCCGTTTCGCGGCGGACGGCCAGGCAGAGGCCGAGGCGGCCGGGGCGGCGGCCCGCTACCCCTTCCTGCTGGCGCGGCGCGGCCTGCTGTCCCCGGCGGCCGATTCACCGCGCAGGGCACAACTGCTGGCGCGGCTGGCCCAGGCCCACCCTGAACTTCACAGCGCCCTGCGGCCCATCGCCCATGAACTGGGCTACCCGGAACTGCCCCGGCCCGATCAGACGCCCGGCTTTTGCGTGCGGGTGGCGGTGCTGGGCCGGGTGTCGGTCACGCGCAGCCATGAGGACAGACCGCGCGAGTGGGGCCGGGCCAGGGCGCGCGATCTGCTGGCGCTGCTGGCGGTGCATGACGGCGGGCTGGCCCGCGAGGCCGCCCAGGAGGCGCTGTTCGCCGGGGCCGATCCCGGCGTGGGCGAGCGCAACTTCCGCGTGACCCTGCACGCGCTGGGGCAGGTGCTGGAGGAAGGGGCGGCCAGCGGCGTGTTCCTGGAACGCGGCGACTGGATTCGCCTGAAAGGCGGCCCCGATCTGCGCGTCGATCTGCACGCCGCCCGCGCGCTGCTGGCCGCCCCCGCTGGCGAGGCCGGACGGCTGGATGGGCTGCTGGCCCTGCCGGGGCGGGTGGCCGACTCTGACCTGGGCGACGTGCAGGATGAGGCCCAGCGTTACGCCACCCGCCTGCCCGACGCCTTGGCCGCCGAGGCGGACTTCGCCCTAGGTGTTGGGGACGCTGAGAACGCCGTCCGCGCCGCCGAACGCGCCCTGGCCCTGGACGCGGCCCACGAGAACGCGGCCCACGCCCTGATGCGCGCCTGGCATGCTCGCGGCAACGCCGCCGCCGCCCGGCGTGTCTACGAGCAGCTGCGCGCCGCCCTGGACGAGCTGGGCCTGCAACCGCTGACGCAGACGAGGGCGCTGGGGGAGCGCGGACGCGAGGGAGCCGTGCACTTCGGCGAGCGCTGAGACGGACGCCAATCGGAAGGTGCCAGAAATCCCGGCAATCGAAACGAGGCGCGCAGAGCTTCGCAGGAGAGACCAGACTTCATCAGGGCAGCTGTCCGCGACGATGGCGAGGAGCCGTACAACATTTCTGCACGGAACGTCATGAGCGCCAGAGCTTCAGCCTGCAAAGGATAAGGAGAAGTCAGCGTCTCCCAGACACAACGTGGAGGCAGGCACGTCGGCCCGTGCAGTCCTGCCCCTGCCCACTGAACGCCCCGGTAACGCCCCTGGCCTACACTCGGGGGCATGACAACACAGCAGCAAAGGGTGGCGCTGGTCACGGGCGGCACCGGCGGCATCGGCATCGCCATCGCGCGCCGCTTCCAGGAGGATGGCCTGCGGGTGGCCGTGCTCGATCTGGATCGGCCCGAGGCACGTGAGATCGGCGCCCAGCACGGCCTGACCTTTATCGGGGCAGACCTGGGGCGGCGTGAGGACTGCCGCCGCGCCGTGGACGAGACGGTGGCCGCGCTGGGCGGGCTGGACGTGCTCGTCAACAACGCGGGCTTCCAGCACATTGCCCCGGTGGCCGACTTCCCCGAGGACACCTGGGACGCCATGCTGCGCGTGATGCTGACCGCGCCCTTTTTGCTGTCCAGGTACGCCTGGCCGCACCTGACGCGCAGTGGTCAGGGCCGCATCATCAACATCTCCAGCATTCACGGCCACGTCGCCAGCCCTTTCAAGAGCGCGTATGTCAGCGCCAAGCACGGCCTGATCGGCCTGACGCGCACGGCGGCGCTGGAGGCGGGCGAGCAGGGCCTGACCGTGAACGCCATCTGCCCCGGCTACGTGCGGACGCCGCTGGTCACCGGCCAGATGGCTGATCAGGCCCGCACGCGCGGCATCAGCCCCGAGGAGGTTGAGCAGAAGGTGATGCTGGAAAGTGCGGCCATCAAGCAACTGCTGAACCCCGAAGACATTGCCGCCCTGGCCAGCTACGTCGCCAGCCCCGCCGCCTGGGGCATGACCGGGGCGGTGCTGGATCTGGATCTGGGGTGGACGGCTCGGTAGAGGGAAAGGTCTGCGCTTACCTCGGTTGGCTGCTCAGCACGATCACGTAGGCGGTGCCGCGTGAGCCGCGCACCACGCTGGCCCCGGCGTGGGTGTATCGGCGCTCGGTCATCCAGTAGCAGTGCACGGGGCTGCTCAGCCACCAGCGCATCGCCGCTTCGGTATTGAGGCCCGTGCCCATGTACACGATCTCGGTGACGCTGGTGGCGCTGACCCCGGTGCTGGCCGCCCGAATGCGCGGCGTGCTGCCGTTCTGCCCGCTGTGGGTGATGCGCCCGGACGAGCCCATATACCCGGCCTGCAGGCGGGCGGCCTGGGCGTGCGGGGCGCTGGCCTGCAAGGCTCCGGCCACGGGGCGCCGCCCGCTGCCCGGACAGCTCACGCCCTGCGCCCGCACCGCGTTCAGCCGCACCAGCAACTGCGCCTCCGGAGTGGCCTGGGCCTGGGTGACCGAGGTGGTCAGCAGGGGTGTCAGGGCGGCGACGAGCAGCAACGCGCGTTTGACCATCCGCGCAGGATAACGCAAAGGCCCTCCAGCCCCTTTTCACGGGGAGCCGGAGGGCCGACACAGAGGTTTACGCGGGCAACAGGCCGCTGCGGCGCAGCAGGGCGTCGGCGTCGGGGTCACGGCCCATGAATTCGCGGTACAGCTGGGCGGGGTCTTCGCTGCCCCCCCGGCTCAGCACGCTGTCCACAAAGGCGCGGCCCGTCTCGCGATTGAAGATGCCCTCGCTGGCGAAGCGCGAGAAGGCGTCGGCGTCCAGCACCTCGGCCCACTTGTAGCTGTAGTACCCGGCCCCGTAGCCCACCGGGCTGGAGAACAGGTGGCTGAAGGCCGCCACCATCGAGTAGTCCCCCGGCAGCGGGTACGGCACGAAACGGGCCATGCTGTCGCGGGCCAGGGCCACCGGATCGGCGTCGCCCGCCGGATCGTACTCGACATGCAGCAGCAGATCGGTTGCGCCAAAGGAGTACTGGCGCATGGCGGTGTTCGCGGCGCGGTAGTTGCGGGCGGCCACCATCTTGTCGAAGAGGTCTTGCGGCAGCGCCTCGCCGGTCTGGTAGTGGCGGGCGAACAGATCCAGGGCGCCCCGCTCCATCACCCAGTTCTCCATGATCTGGCTGGGCAGCTCCACGAAGTCCCACGCGACGCTGGTGCCGCTCAGCGACTTGACCGGCACCCTGGACAGCGCATGGTGCAGCAGGTGGCCGAACTCGTGGAACACGGTTTCCACCTCGCGGATCGACAGCAGCGCGGGCGTGTCCTTGCCGGGAGGGGTCATGTTGCCGCACATCAGGCCCAGGTGGGGATCCACGCCGCCCTCGCGGGGGCCACCGGTGATGAAGCCGTTCATCCACGCCCCGGCCCGCTTGGTGTCGCGCGGGAACCAGTCGGTGTAGAACGAGGCGACGTGCGTGCCGGCCTCGTCGTGGATGTCGTAGTAGCGCACCTCGGGATGCCAGCCGGGGGCCTGCGACTCCTTGACCGACGCGCCGAACACGCGGCGGGTGATCTCGAACAGGCCGGACAGCACACTGTCCATCGGGAAGTAGGGGCGCAGCGCCTCCTCGTCAAAGTCGTACTGCGCCTGACGCTGCTTCTCGGCCCAGTACGCCACGTCCCAGGCTTCCAGGGCGGGGGCGTCCGCACCAGCGTGCTGGCGGTAGAAAGCTTCCAGCTCCTCGTTCTCGCGCTCGTAGGCGGGGCGGGTGCGGGCTTCCAGATCGCGTTCGAAGTTCAGGGCCGTCTCGCCGCCCCCGGCCATGCGGTCTTGCAGCACGTAGTCGGCGAAGTTGGCGAAGCCCAGCAATTCCGCTTTTTCTCGGCGCAGCTTCAGGATTTCCCGGATCAGCGGGCGGTTGTCGCGCCCGTCCTGCTTGCCCACCTGCCCCTGCGCCTCCCAGATCTCGCGGCGCAGCTCGCGGTCGTCGGCGTAGGTCATCAGCGGTGTGGTAATCGGCTGGTGCAGGGTCAGGCGGTGGCCGTCCTTGCCGCGCTCCTGGGCGTCCTCGCGGGTGGCGTCCACCACGCGCTGCGGCACGCCGGCCAGCCTCTCCCCGTCCACGTACAGCTCGTAGGCGGCGGTGGCGTCCAGCACGTTCTTGCCGAAATCGCTGGTCACGCGGGCCAGCCGGGTGTTCAGCTCCAGCAGCCGGGCCTTGTCGGCCCCCTCCAGATCGGCCCCCTCGCGCCGGAAGTCGTCGATGGTCAGCTTGAGGTGCCGGGCGCGCACCGGATCCAGCCCACGCGCGTCGTCGGTGTCGGCAAAGGCCTTGAGGGCCGCCCACAGGCCGGGATGCAGGCTGAGGTTGGTGTAGAACTCGCTGGTCTTGGGCAGGATCGCCAGCTTGGCCGCCGTCCACTCGGGGCTGCTGACCACGCCGTCGAGGTGGTGGACGATGGTGGTCACGGTGCCCAGCTGCTCGGTCAGGGTGTCCAGGTCGGCCATAAAATTTTGAAACTGCCGCTCGCCAGACCGCGCGAGGCGTTCGAGTCTTTCCTGCGCCTCGGCGAGCAGCTGATCCACGGCGCTCTCGGCGTGCTCGGGCTTGATCTGATCGAAGGGCACCCGGAAACCCACGTTCAGCAGCGGGTTCTCCGTCATCACAGTTGAAGGATTCACGCCCCCGAGTATAAACAGCCGTCCTGTCTCGTCTGGAAGGAAAGGCGCAGAGCGTCCACCCATGCCAACCTCATGTGGGGCCGGGCGCCGACACGTTCTTCGGCGGCTTGTTTCGGTCCAGCAGCGGCGCAAGCTGGGCATCGAAGCGTGACAGCACCGGCCCCAGAATGGCGGTCAGCAGCACGTACACGGCGGCCAGCGGCCCCAGGCTGGGCGCCAGCCCCAGGCCCAGGCCGGCGATGAGAATGCTGAACTCGCCGCGCGGAATCAGCGTGGTGCCGGCGCGAAAGCGGCCGCGAATCTGCACGCCCGCGCGGGCCGCGCCGATCCAGCCCACCGCAAATTTGGTGGCCCCGGTCACCACGGTCAGCAGGACGGCGGGCAGCAGCACGGCGGGGACCTGCGCCAGATTCAGCTGCAGGCCGAAGAACACGAAGAAGACGGCGGCGAAAAGGTCCCGCAGCGGCTCCATCTGCCGCCGCGCCCGGTCCGCCACCTCGCCCGACAGCGCGATGCCCACCAGAAACGCGCCGATGGCCGCGCTCACCTTGAGCTGGTCCGCCACGCCCGCCACCACCAGCACCAGCCCCAGCACGCCCAGCAGCAGCGCCTCGTCGCTGGGCACGTTCATCACGCGGCTCAGGACGTGGCCGTATCTGAGGGCCAGAAAGAAGGCCAGCCCGAAGGCGGCCAGCGCCACCAGCAGGTTCATGCCAATGGCCACCAGCGTTCCGCCGATCAGCAGCGCGGCCACCACCGGCAGGTAGGCGGCCATCACCACGTCCTCGATCACGCACACCGCCAGGATCAGGGGCGTCTCGCGGTTGCCCAGGCGCCCGAAGTCGCGCAGGATCTTGCTGGCGATGCCGCTGGAGGTCAGGTACGTCACGCCGCCCAGCAGGACGGCGGCCAGCGGCGTGAAGCCCAGCAGCACGCCCGCGATCAGCCCCGGCGTGAAATTCAGGGCCAGATCCAGCAGGCCGATCTGGCGGTTGGCCTTGAGGTTGCCGCTGAGTTCCTCACTGGTGTATTCCAGCCCCAGCGTGAACAGCAGCAGCACCGCGCCGATCTCCGCGCCGGTGTGGATGAATTCCTCGGGCGCGTTGCCCAGCGACATGAACGCGCCCAGCCCGATGCCCGCCAGCAGGTACAGCGGAATGGGCGTGATGCCCAGCCGCCCGGCGGCGCGGCCCACCAGGGCCAGCAGCATGATCACGCCGCCCAGTTCCAGAAACAGTTGGCCTAGCTCCACGTCTCACCTCCCAGGGTGTTCAGGAGGCTGATCTAGAGGTCCTGACCAGTTCCTTGTCGTCGGCTTCACCGTTGAGCAGCCGCGCCGCGCGCACCACGCCGCCGGCCGTGCCCACCACCACCACCGTGTCTCCGGCCCGCAACAGGAACTCCGGCCCCGGTGCGGGAATGGCCCCGCCGCCCCGGATCACCGCCACGATGCTGGCCCCGGTGCGCGTGCGCAGCATGGTGCTGCCCAGCGGCCTGCCGTTAAACGGCGTCGTGTCGGCCAGCGGCAGCCAGTCCATCGCCAGACCCTCGATGTCCTGCATGCTCTGGGCCATGCGGCGGGTCACGGTGCTGCCGCCCATCAGGTCCGAGACCACCTCCGCCTCGTCCTCGGACAGCACGATGCTCTGGGCACAGGCGTCGGGGTCTGATTTCAACGACACGAACAGCTCACGCCGCCCGTCGCGGTGCGTGATTACGCCCACGCGTTTGCCGAAGCGCCCATCGAAGTCGTAGCGCATGCCCACGCCGGGCAAGGGGGTTTCATCCAGCTTCACCATCCGTTCAGGATACGGTGTTCGGCGCCGCCAGATTGAGGGTCAGACTGGAGAGTGATGGGCGAATGACGGCGTTCCTTACCCCTCAGCGGCCTCCGCTCAGTAGCCCCGGTGGGTCACCTGTCCACCCGCTTCTTCCAGCCAGTCCGTGACCGCGCCCACGGCGGCCTTGACCCCCGGCGTGATGATCGGGCCACCAAATTTGGAGAGCCGGACCAGATGGCTGCCGTCCTCGCGCCCGGTAATGCCAATCAGCACTTCCTGCGTGAGTTCGCCTTCCACGACGTGGGCAAGGGCCACCCAGCCATCCCGGCGCAGGCTGGCGTACAGGTCCAGCAGGATCACGGTCCAGCCGCCCCCACGGACTGTGCGTTTCTCGAAGGGCTGGCCGGGAACGGCAGGGACAAACGCTGGGGGCAAGGTCAGGATGGCGTGTGGCACGTGATCAGGGTCCTCCGGGTAAGGGCGGATGTCGCCGTGCGGGACGTCCGGGTGGGCGGTGGGCGTGAAGCGGGCATGCTGCGGGGCCAGGCCCAGATCCCGCCACTTCAGGGCGTATTTGGTTTCCAGCGCGGCGGGCGGGGGGGCGGTCAATTCCACGGCCATCACGCCGCTGTCGCGCGCCGCCTGGCACGCAAAGTCGAAATACTCGTCGTGATCGGTGGTCAGTAGCACCGCGCCACCGGGTTTCAGGCGCGAGGCGGCCAGCTGAAAGAACGGCACGCGCAGCAGACGGTGCTCCAGATGCCCCGCCTTCGGCCAGGGGTCGGGGAAATTGACGATGATGCCGTCCAGCCCGGCCTGCGGCACCACCTCGCGCAGCAACACGTCGGCGGGCAGCTTGGTCAGGACGGCGTTGTCCAGACCCGCGTTTTTAAGGCGGCGGTGGGCCTTGAGCAACGAAACCCCGGACAGTTCCACCCCCAGGTAGTTGGGCGGCGCGCCGAACGTGGCGGCGTGATGCGGCCAGAAGCGCCCGTCCCCGAAGCCGATTTCCAGCACCCAGGGGCGCTCGGGCGCCTGCGGGTACAGGCGCGAGGCGGCGTCGGGAAAGTGGAAGTCACCCAGCGGATAGATCATGCGCCCACCACGCCCAGGGCCAGCAACGCGTCGGCCAGCCGGGCGGCGTCCTCCAGCACGCTGCGGTACGAGCACCCGCCGGGCAACACGCGGCCCACCGCCCGCACCCGGTCGAAGCGGGTCAGCACAAAGCCGTCCAGCTCGCCGGGCGCGGGCGTCAGGAAGCGCACGTCGTAGGGTGGGGCGCCGTCCACCCCCGCCGCCGTGGCCTCCGCACCGATCAGGAAGACGCCGGAGCGGGCCAGATCGTCCGCCAGGAAATCGTAGGCCACCTCGGAGAGCCGCCCCGCCTCCTCCATGCTGTCGCCGATCAGCAGGCGGCCCTTGAGGAAGGCCCCCACCGCCAGCACGGCCTGACGGGCGCGCAGCTTCGGCCCCTCCCAGGTGGACAGCACGATTTCGCCTTCCGTCTCGTCCAGCTCGGTCACGGTGCTCTGGAGCAGGTGGATGCCGGAGGTGCCCTCGATTTCCGCCTTGAGCTGGCGGTGGAACGTCCAGCCGTCGGTGTCGGGGGCCAGCTGGTCACGAATCTGGGCGAACACGCTGCCGTCTGGAAAATCGGCGCCGTCAATCGTCGGCGCGTACAGGTTGCCCAGGTGATCCAGCGCCTGCGACACCAGCAGCACGTCCGCGCCCGCGCGGGCCAGCCGCCACGCCAGCTCGGTGCCGGCCAGGCCCGCGCCCACCACCGCCACGTCGTACAGGTGGCCCGGCTGCGGCTGGCTGCGGGGGGTCAGGGGTCCAAACATCACGGGGCAGAGTGTAGCAAGCAGGCTGCGGGAGAGGCAGGCGCGGCACCCGGCTTCCACTCCGCTGCAGCCTCCGCCCCGCGCTACAGTGGCGGCATTATGTCCGAGTCCATCAGCATCAAGCAGACCATCGTGGTCCGGTCCCGCCCGGACGTGCTCTACCGGCTGGCGCTGGAGCCGCGCCGCCGCGTCAAGTGGGATCCCAATCTGGTGGGGGCCGAATACGAGGGCGGGGAGGGCCGCCTGACCAACAATGCCCTGGTGCGCTTCAAGTTCTCGCGCAAGCTGCTGGGCCTGAGTTTCACCGCCAAATACGGCCAGCTCCAGGCCCCCCAGCGCGGCGGCTGGGAAAGCGTGCGGCACGTGGGGCCGCTGGAGAAACTGACCCAGGGCTGGCAGTTCAAGCCCATGCCCGGCGGCACCGAGGTCACGCTGAGCCTGAACGGCCGCGTCCGCTACAACTGGATCAAGACGCCCGTGGAGCGCGTCCTGAACAACATGGTGGTCACCACGCTGATCGCCCTGCAGCGCACCGTGGACGCCCAGGGCGCACAGCTAATGGAAGACATGGGCCGTGAGATTCAGGAAAAGCAGAAGGCGGAGGCCAAAGCCGCGAAGGAAGCGGCAAAGGCCAACAAGGGCAAGAAAAAGAAATAACGCAAGGGAGGGTCAGGAGGCGGACTGCCCCACCGGGTGCCCGCCTGTCCTCATCACGCTACCCGGCGTCCACCGAGAGCAGCAGCACACTGCCCTCTTTCGTGTCGAAGGCCGTCCACGCTTCATCCGCCGTGACGCGGTAGCCCTCGCCGGGGCGCAGGCGCACGAAATTGTTCAGGGGCAGATCGATCACGGCCTCGCCGCTCAGGCAGACGAGCCAGCCGGTCACAGGCTCGCCGCTCAGTTTGCCGTTCAGGTTTAGCACCCGCAGCTCGCCGCCGGGCAGGCCCACCCACTGCCCCGGCGCACTCTGGGCCAGCCGGGTCAGGTGGAGGGACTGGGGAACGGCAACTTTTTCGCGGGCCATTCCCCTACTCTCCGCGCGCCGCCTGGTTCAGCTTCTTGCTGGCCTGCAACGCCATGCCCTTGGCTTTTTTGACGTCCAGGCCCAGTTCGGGCGCCACGTCGTCCACCTTGCGGCCCTGCTCACGGGTGGCGGTCACCAGCTGCTGTTCCTGCGCCGAGAGCACCTTCAGATGCGGCTTGAGCTGCGCCCAGGTGAAGGTGGGCTTCGCCGGAGCCTTGGCGGGCGCCTTTTTGGTGGTCTTGACCGCCGGGGCTTTGGTGGCCGCCTTCTTCGCCGGGGCTTTTTTGGGAGCCGCGCTGCGTGCCGCCGGCTTCTTCGCTGCCCCCGTCTTGGCCGCCGCTTTCCGGGGCTTCCCGGCTTTCGCCTTCGGCTCCTTGCCGCGCTCCTCCAGGATTTCCAGGGCGCGTTCGGCGGTCAGGTTGTCCTCGGATTCCCCCTTGCGCAGGGTGGCGTTGCGTTCGCCGTCGGTCAGGTAGGGGCCGAAACGTCCAGACTTCAGGACGATGTCGGCGCGGCCCTCATACTTGTAGGTGCTCAGCGGCGGCGTGGGGGTGCGGCCCTTGGCGAAACGCGGTTGCAGGAACAGCGCTTCGGCCTCGGGCAGCGTGACCGTGAACAGTTCCTCGTGCGCCGTCAGGCTGCGGCTGTCGCTTCCGCGCTTCAGGTACGGGCCGTACTTGCCGTTCAGCGCCCAGACCTCCTCGCCTTCAGAAGTGCCGACCAGCCGGGGCAGACTCAGGAGTTTCAGGGCGCGCGGCAGCGTCAGGGTGTCCAGATCGTCAGTGGGAAACAGGCTGGCGGTGCGGATCGGCGGGTTTTCCGCGCCCAGCGTGACGTAGGGGCCGTAGCGCCCGGCGCGGGCCACCACCGGATGCCCGCTGGCCTCGTCGATGCCCAGGGGCCGGTCTCCGCTGGGGCGGCTCATGATCTCCTCGGCTTTTTCCAGCGTCAGCTCGTCCGGGGCCAGCCCCTCGGGCAGGTTGGCCTTGTCCTCGCCGCGCTGCATGTAGGGGCCGTAGCGCCCCACCCGCACCTCGATGCCGCTGTCCACGAGCCGGGGCACGGCGATGGTGGCAATCCCGCGCGCGTCGATCTCGCCCATCTGGCGGTCAATCAGGGGCCGCAGGGCCATGCCCTCGCCCCCAACGCCCAGGTAAAAGCGCTTGAGGTACGGCACCCGCTGGGCGCGTCCCCCGGCGATGTCGTCCAGATCCTCTTCCATCTTGGCCGTGAAGTCGTAGTCCACCAGAGTGCCGAAGTGGTGTTCCAGCAGCGCGGAGGTGGCAAACGCCGTCCAGCTGGGCACCAGCGCCTGCCCCTTCTTGGTGGCGTAACCGCGATCCTGAATGGTGCCCAGAATGCTGGCGTAGGTGCTGGGCCGGCCGATGCCCGCGCCTTCCAGCGACTGCACCAGGCTGGCCTCGGTGTAGCGGGCCGGGGGCTGGGTCTCGTGGCCCTCGGGCTTGACGGTCTCGGCGGTGACGCGCTGGCCCTGTTTCAGTGGGGGCAGCGGCGTTTCGCGGTCTTCCAGCGCCGCACTCGGATCGTCGCTGCCCTCTACGTAGGCGCGCAGGAAGCCGGGGAAGTCGATGGTGCGGCCCGAGGCGCTCAGGCCCACGTCCTCGCCGGTTTTCGCCTTGCCCCCCAGGCGTACCCGCAGGCTGCGGCCCCGCGCGTCGGCCATCTGACAGGCCACGGTGCGCTTCCAGATCAGGTCATACAGGCGCCACTCATCGCCGCCCAGCTCACCGCGCAGGGAATCCGGCGTGCGGAAGCTGCTGCCGGCGGGCCGGATCGCCTCGTGGGCTTCCTGGGCGTTCTTGGCCTTTTTGGCGTACACGCGCGGCTGCGGCGACAGGTAGGGCTGCCCGTACATCTGCGACACCTGCTTGCGCGCCGCCGTGACCGCCTCGGCGGACAGGTTGGTGCTGTCGGTGCGCATGTAGGTGATGTAGCCGCCCTCGTACAGCCGCTGGGCGGCGCGCATGGTGCGGGTGGCGGCAAAACCCAGCTTGCGGCTGCCCTCCTGCTGGAGGGTGGAGGTAATAAACGGCGGGTACGGACGCTGCGTGAACGGCTTTTCCTCGGCAGAGGTGACGGTCAGCGGCTGACCGGTCAGGCCAGCGGCCAGGGCGCGGGCCTCGGCCTCGGACAGCGTGCGAACCTTCGCGTCGGGCTTCAGCTTGCCGGTCAGAGCGTCGAAGTCCTTGCCCACCGCCAGCTTTTGCCCGGCAACATCGGTCAGGCGGGCGGGGAACGTGGCGGCCTCCGCCGTGCGCCCGGTGACCAGCAGATCCCACCACATGGCGCTCACGAAGCGCATCCGCTCGCGCTCGCGCTCGACGAGCATGCGCGTGGCGACACTCTGCACGCGGCCCGCCGACAGCTTGGGGGCCACCTTCTTCCACAGCACCGGGCTAACCTCGTAACCATACAGCCGATCCAGCGCGCGGCGGGCCTCCTGCGCCTCCACCAGATTGGTGTCGATCTGGCGCGGCGAGGCAATGGCGGCCTGAATCGCCTCCCTGGTGATCTCGTGAAAGACCATGCGTTTGACCGGCACCTTCGGCTTCAGCTCCTGAAACAGGTGCCACGCGATGCTCTCGCCCTCGCGGTCATCGTCTGTTGCCAGGATGATCTCGTCGGCGTCGGCGGCCATCTTGCGCAGTTTGGCGACGTGCTGCCGCTTCTCGGGCGACACCACGTACAGCGGCTGAAAGTCGTTCTCGATGTCCAGGCCCAGGCGCGCCCAGGCCAGCCCCTTGTACTTTTCGGGAATGTCCGCCGCGCTCTTGGGCAGGTCACGGATGTGCCCGATCGAGGATTCCACCGCGTACCCTTTTCCCAGGTACTTCTCGATGGTGCGGGCTTTGGCGGGGGATTCGACAATCACGAGGGTCTTGGACATAAGGGGGTTACTCTCCTGGAACTGCGCTTGCCCGGTGTGCCCGGCGCGGCGATGTCTTCCGCAAACCCGGCAGGGTCTGAAGTGAGGCCCGAGCGTAGCACGCCCCCCAGCAGGGTTTCGGGAGGTAAGGCGCAAAAGCGGCAGGCAGAAGGCGCCGCCGAACCGCTGCCTGGTATCCCCAGCGGGGGCATCGAAAGGGCGCGCCTGGACGGCGCCTGTCGCCCAAGTCCACCCCGTTCACCTTGACGTTTTCTTCATGCTACGCTGCCCGCCATGCGCAATCGGGGGTCTGCCCTCAACGTTCTGCCCCTGGCTGTCCTGGCCGTGCTGGCCGCCGGTTTTCTGGTACTGCCGGGCCTGCGGGTGCCGAATGTCGAGCGCCCGCACCCCACCCTGATCGTGCTGGGGGCAGCGCAGTACGCGGGCAAACCCAGTCCGGCGTTCCAGCGGCGGCTGAACCACGCGCTGGCGCTGTACCGGGACGGCGGCGTGGCGCGGATCGTGGTCACGGGTGGGCGGCGGCCCGGCGATCCCTTCAGCGAGGGCGAGGTGGGGGAGGCGTACCTGGGGGGGCGCGGCGTGCCCGCAGACGCCCTGCTGGCCGAGGCCCGCAGCCGCACCACGATTGAGAACCTGCGTTTTGCCCGTACCATGTTGCCGCCCCACACCCCGGTCACGCTGGTCACCGACGAGGCCCACGCCCCGCGCGCCCTGGCGCTGGCCCGCGCCCTGGGCATCGAGGCCAACGTGAGTGCCAGCCCCCTGAGCCGGGGCGTCAGCCGCAGTTACCTGCTGCGCGAGAAGGTGGCGCTGGTGGCCTACGCGCTGATTGGCATCCGCCTGTAGCAGCGACAGGCAGATGCCTCCCTTGGAAGGCCTTGTAAGGTTTCAGCGCCGCAGCCGCCGCAACAGCCCACCCATCTCCGGCATCCGCAGCACCAGCGCGCCCAGCAGGTAGGCCACCAGGCCCGCACCCCCCGCCACGCTCAGGCCGATCAGGCCGGGGACGATGAAGCCGGGAGCAGGAATGAAAGGAACAAAGCGCAGCGCCAGCCACGCCACCAGCCCGGCCAGCACCGACAGCGGCAGCACCCGCGCCAGATGCCGGGTGATCTCGCGGCCCGGAAAGCCCAGGGCGCGGCGGTACAGCAGGGCCAGTGCCCCGGCCATCAGGATGCCGCTGATGGCGGTGCTGACCCCGAAGCCCAGCAGCCCCAGCGGCGGCACCAGCAGGCGGTACAGCCCCACCTCGACGACAAAGCCTACGGCGCTGACGGTCACGGCCTCCATGGTGCGTTCGCGGGCGTAGAAGGTTCGCAGCAAGACCGTCACGATGGCCCAGGGCACGAGGGCCAGCCCCCAGCCGGTCAGGATGCCGCTGCCCGCCTCGAACCGGGTCAGCGAGTAGTCGGCCCGCAGGTTGAACAGGCTGACCGCGTAGGGTGACAGCGCCACCAGCAGGGCGCTGATCGGGGCGGCCAGAAAGGTGGTGGTGCGGATGCCCTGCACGGTCAGCGCCTTGAAGGCGGCCCAGTCACGCGCGGCGGCGTGTTCGGAAAAACGGGGAAACAGCGCGAGCGCAGGCGACACGACGAACAGGCCGTTCGCCATCGTGAACAGCGCCTCGGCATTCCCGTAGCCGGTCTGCGTGCCCTGCGGAAACTGCGAGGCATTGGTCAGCAGCCGCGTCACGTACAGGTTCAGAAACTGCCGCGCCCCGGCGGTCAGAGTAAAGGGGGCCATCTGCCGCAGCACCCGCAGCAGCGCCGGATTGGGTTTGAGACTCGGCGTGGGCAGCAGCCCGAAACGGTTCAGCGCGGGCAACTGCACCACCAGCTGCGCCACGCCGCCGATCAGCCAGCCGAAAGCCAGCCAGGTGGCGGTGTTGGGCAGCAGCAGCAGCGCCACGATGCTGGCGAGGTTGAAGGCCACCGGGGCGAAGCTGCTCTCGCGAAAATGCTCGTCGGCGTTCAGCAGGCCCATCGCCACGGCGGACAGGCTGATCAGCATCAGGAAGGGCATGACCAGTTGCGTCATGTAGACGGCGACGGCGCGGTCGATGTTGGCGTCCGCTGCCGTCAGTATCCCGACGATCCACGGCGCGGCCAGGATGCCCAGCGCCATCAGCAGGAGGTTGACCGCGATCAGCACGCCGCTGAAGGTCTGGGCCAGCTTCTTTCTCTCGGCGGTATCCAGCGACTTGTAGACCGGAATAAAGGAATTGACCAGCGCGCCCTCGGCCAGCAGCTCGCGCAGCAGGTTGGGAACCTTGACCGCCACGTTGAAGGCGTCGGTCAGCGTGTCGCCGAACAGGTTGATAATCTGCTGGCGCACGATGCCCGACAGCCGCGAACCCAGCGTGCCCGCCATGACGATCAGGGTGTTGGCGCGCAGCGATTTGCGGGGCAGCGGGGCGGGGTTGGCGGGGCCTTTGTCGGTCTCGCGGGGATCGGGGGCGGCGGGCGGGACGGTCACGCGGCCAACTGTAGCGCGTGAGTCGTCGGCTTCAGCCGGGCTGAATGCCCGCGTCCGCCCTGGCCTGCGCCGCGCCGTCCAGCCCGACATGCAGCCACCCTTCCCCGAAAGTCACGTCCAGCGTCAGCCCCCCCAGGTACGCGCGGAGGTGGGCGGGCAGTTCCGCCACCGTGAACGGCGTGCGCGGCGCGGCCACCAGCCGGTACAGTCCCGACTGCTCCGGCACCCGGTCATACACGTAGGCTCCCCGGCGCTGGGGCGGCGTCAGGTGTTCGTCGAATCCGCCCGCCGGGGCGTTGGGCGGCTCGGTTTCGGGGCGGGTGTCGATCCAGACGTGCAGGGCTTCGAGCAATTCCTCGGAGGCCAGGGCCGCCTGGGGCACCCCGGTGTCGCCCGCCGCCATGAACTGCGCCACATGGCCGCGCACGTCGGCGGCGAACCAGTCAAACTCCACGCCCGTCAGCTCCTCGCGGGTGATGACGGTGTGGGGCGCGTTCTCCCCCACCCTACTTGCCTCCCAGCGCCTCGGAAACGACTTCGCGGGCCTCCTCCATCACCTGCTTCAGATGGTCTGCGCCCTTGAAGCTCTCGGCGTAGATCTTGTAGACGTCCTCGGTGCCGCTGGGGCGGGCGGCGAACCACGCCTCAGCGGTGGTGACTTTCAAGCCGCCGATGGGCGCGTCGTTGCCGGGGGCGCGGGTCAGGCGGGCGGTGATCGCGTCGCCCGCCAGCGTCTGGGTCTTCACGTCGTCGGGCGAGAGGTTGCCCAGAATCTTCTTCTGCTCCGGCGTGGCGGGCGCGTCCTGGCGGTCATAGGCGGTGGCGCCGTATTTTCCGGTCAATTCGGCGAAGCGCTGGCTGGGGGTCTTGCCCGTCTTGGCGGTCATCTCGGCGGCCAGCAGACCGGGAATCAGGCCGTCCTTGTCGGTGCTCCAGGCCCCGCCGTTCAGCCGCAGAAAGCTGGCCCCGGCGGATTCCTCGCCGCCGAAGCCCAGATCGCCGGTCAGCAGGCCCTCCACGAAGTATTTGAAGCCCACCGGCACCTCCACCAGCGGACGGCCTATACCGGCGGCCACCCGGTCAATCAGGGCGCTGCTGACCAGGGTTTTGCCCACGCCTGCCGTCGCCCGCCAGCCGGGCCGGTGCTGGAACAGGTAGTCGATCATCACCGCGAGGTAATGGTTGGGATTCATCAGCCCGTCGGCGGTGACGATGCCGTGGCGATCCGCGTCCGGGTCATTGCCCACGGCCACGTCAAAGTCGTCCTTGAGGCGCAGCAGTCCGGCCATCGCGTAGGGGCTGGAGCAGTCCATGCGGATCTTGCCGTCTTTATCCACGCTCATAAAGGCGAAGCGCGGATCGACGGTCTTGTTGACGATCTCAAAGTTCAGGCCGTATTCGGCGACGATGGCCTCCCACACCGGCAGGCTGGCCCCGCCCAGCGGATCGATGCCCACATGCACGCCGGTCTGTTTGATGGCGTCGATGTCGATCACTTCGGGCAGCTGACGCACGTAGGGCGTGATGAAGTCGAACTCTTCCAGCTGGCCCATCGCGTCTTCAAGGGACAGGCGCTTCACGTCACGCATCTCATTTTCGAGGATGGCGTTGGCGCGGGCCTGCACCGCCCCGGTCACGTCGGTGTCGGCGGGGCCGCCGCTGGGCGGGTTGTACTTGAAGCCGCCGTCCTGCGGGGGGTTGTGGCTGGGCGTGATCACGATGCCGTCCGCCGTGCCGCCCTTGCCCGCGCGGTTGTGTTCCAGAATGGCGTGGCTGATCAGCGGCGTGGGAGTCATCACGCCGGGCTGCACGCAGACGCGCACGCCATTGGCGGTCAGCACTTCCAGGGCACTCATCCACGCGGGTTCGGACAGGGCGTGCGAATCCAGGCCCATGAACAGCGGCCCGCTGATGCCCTGGGCGGCGCGGTGTTCGGCCACCGCCTGCGCCACCGCCAGAATATGCGCCTCGTTGAAGGTGCCGTTCAGACTGTTGCCCCGGTGCCCGCTGGTGCCGAAGGCCACGCGTTGCAGGGGATCGTGAACATCCGGGCGCGTCTCGTAGTAGTGGGCCACCAGACGCGGAATATTGGTCAGCAGGCTCTGAGGAGCGGGTTTTCCGGCCAGTTCGCTGAGGGTCATGCCCCGCAGTTTACCGGGCCAGTCCGGGGCCGCCCGCCTCCATGAGCAGAGTGTCGGGAAGGCTTCAAGGCCCCTGCCTGACCAAGCCTTCGCCATCCTGCCAAAGCTCACGTTTTGTAAATGCTCCCGTCACCCAACGGGTTGTCACATGGCTCAGAGTGGCGGCATGAAGAAAATGATGATGGCCGCCGCAGCAATCGGTATGACTGGAATTCTGGCGAGTTGCGGCAGCGGCGAAGCGCCAGACGGCAGTGCGAAGGGCAGCATTGACAGTGTTCGCACCGAGTACCGTCTGAACTCGACGAGCGGCGCTTTCATAGCCTGCGACAACGTAACCGGCAATACGGCGGGGCGCGCCCGCTCAACGCAGGTAGCCGTGAATTTCACCTTGCAGGGCAACATTCAGGACATCACCATCGGCCTGAAGGGGCAAACGAGCGACCGATACGACAACAACTACAAAACCACAGCGACCGGTGAACAACTCGCCAACATTGGAAACGGCAAATACAGAGTCACGTTCGACGCGAACTCGTCCAACGGCGCATTCCTTCCCCAGAGCATCATCGTTAACCCAGTCGCCGTCACGGTGAAGGTGGTCAGCGCGACAGGAAACGTGGGCGGCTTCTACCCGCAGCTCGTCGTTAACACTGGCACCTCCAACTTCACCATCAACAACATTCTGCGGACAGTTCAGGTCTATAGCAATTGCAACGTGACTCAGACCACCCAAGAAGAAATCTGACCTCGTTTTTCGTCAGGGCCAGGGCACCGCGCTCTGGCCTTTTTGTGTGATTGACCCAGATTAGCTCAAGGTAAGCATCATGCGTTCGTCAGGTCCATCAGTCACAGTGAGCAGCATGAAAAGAGTGTTGATGGCAGCGGTAGGACTAACGGGCCTTCTGGCGAGCTGCAGCGTGGAGATCGGAACGCCGATTGTGCCCGTCAGCAATTTGAAGCTGGTGGAGTACACCAGTCAGTACGTTCTGGCGAACGACGCGGTGGACGTGAACACTGGACAGCAGTATTCAAAGAACACTCCAATCATCTGCGACAATCTCAACACCCGCTTAAGAGTGAAGGTAGATTTCGACGGCACAATCGATCAATTCGGGGCACAGTTGAAGGGACGCGATTTCGGAGCCACCAAAACGGTTTACTCACAGCCGCTAGGCAACATTTACTCGGGCAATCCCTCTACATTCGAGTTCGTGGTGGGGCCGAATACCGCTCCGTTGAGCGTCCAACAGAAGGGCCTCAGCGCACAGGACATCATCGTAACGCCCATTAACACCATCTCGGTCAAGGGCGCGTCCTTCATCACCGTGCAGGCCAGGAGTGGGGACGGCACCGTCAGCAACGTCGCCCCCAGTGTCAATGCACTGCCCATCGCCAACTGCTCCAGCTAAAGGTCCGGCCCCTTTCCAGCCGCCCCCACATCGGGGCGGTTTTTGCATTCCCGGCCTTACGCCACCAGCGGGTGCAAGTCGCCCGCGCTGACCAGCCCCAGCCAGTGCAGGGCGCGGCTGGCACTGACGTACAGCAGGCGGCGCTCGTACTCGGTGCTCTCGTCGTAGGTCTGGGCGTTGGCGCTGCTCACGATGGCGGCGCTGAACTCCAGCCCCTTGGCGAGGCTGACCGGCAGCACCACCAGCCCGCCCCGGAAACGGTGTTCCTGCGTGGTGATGGGCTGGGCGTCAGTGTCGAAGTCGCGCAGAGATTCGGCCAGCCGGTCGGCGTCCACGGCGCGGCGGGTCACGATGGCGATATTGACATGCCCGGCGGCCTGCGCGTCCTTGACGGCCTGGGCGATCAGCGGGAGTTCGCCGTGCGGGGCATCGGCGGGGGCCACGTAGCGCTGCACCTCGGCCCCATCACGGTCTACCCCCTGCACCTGGGCGGCGCGGTTGTAGGTGGCGGCAATCCGGGCGCCCAGTTCGGTGATCTGGCGGGTGCTGCGGTAGGTGCGCCCCAGTGTCAGCACCTCCGCGCCGGGCAGCACGGCCTGCACCGCCTCCCAGCTGCTTGGCCCCTTGTAGCCGTGCATGCCCTGGTTCAGATCACCCAGCGCGGTCAGGTGGCCGGGACGGGTGGCGCGGCCCAGCAGCGCGTACAGCAGCGGCGAGTAGTCCTGCGCCTCGTCCAGCACCACGTGGTCAAACGGTTCGAGGGTGCGCCCGTCCAGCCGTCCGATGCCCCCGGTAAACGCCTGCACCGCCAGCATGAGGGGCAGTTCGGTGGCGTCGGCGTGGGCACGGCGCGGGGTGGGAATGCCGCTCAGGGGATCGGTGCCCAGCAGGGCAATCTCGCGTTCGGTCAGCAGGCCACTTGAGCGGAGGGCTTCGGGGCTGCCCAGCAGGCGGCGGGCCTCGGTGACGGGGGTGGTGCTGGCGAAGACGCGGCCCAGCAGCGCGGTCAGCGGCGCGGAAAGCTGGCGCAGCACGCTGGCCTCCTCATCGTCGGGGACGTTCAGCTGCGAGATGGCGAGGTCTTCCACGGCCCGGCGGAAGCCCGCGCGGTAGCCGCTCAGGGGATCGGCGGCAAATACGTCGCGCAGGATGGCGTGCAAGTCGGCGTCGCTCAGGGCGAACACCTGCGCCTCGCGGCGGTTCAGGGCCACCTCTTCCCGCAATGATTGCCCACGCAGGGCGGCGTTAAAGCGATTCCACAGATGGGTTCGCACCACGTCCAGCATGCGGGCGTCGCCCAGCAGCTTGGCGCGTCGCCACGCCAGCGCGCGGCGGGTGTTGTCGTGATCGGTCAGCAGCAGGGTCAGGGTGCGGTCGGTGACCTCCAGCTTTTCCAGGCCCAGCAGTCCGGTGGCCCAGCCCTCGGGCGTGGTCACGTTGACCGGCCCGATGCCCAGTTCCGGCAGGATGCGGGCGGCGTAGGTGGCGAGGACGCGGTTGGGCATCAGCACCATGCACGCCTCGGCCCGCGCCTGATGCGGCCCGCGTTCGGCGTTGGTCATCCACGCCAGGCGGTGAAAGCCGATGGTGGTCTTGCCGGAACCCGCCGCGCCCTGAATGATCACCGGGGTTCCGGCGGGGTAGCGCATGGCGGTGTTCTGCTCGGGCTGGAGCGTTTCCACCACGTCGCGCATGCCGGCGGTGCTGCCCTCCTCCAGCCTTCGCAGCAGCACCTCCTCGCGGCCCCCGGTGTCGCCGCCGGCCTCGTCGTCGTACAGGTCGGTGACGCGGTGCAGGGTCTTGGCCGCGACGTCCAGCTGCCGCCGCCGCTTGATCACGCCCTGCCCGCCCCGGCGCGGCGTCCAGCCCAGGGCGTCGGAGTAGAACAGGCTGCCCACCTCGCTGTCCCAGCCCACCACGCTGTGCGGCCCCTTCACGTCGCGGAAGCCGTGCTTGCCGATGTACAGCGTCTGCTCGCGCCCGCCGACACGCACCTTCAGGCTGCCGAAGTACGGGTGGTGGACGTGCGGCGAGAGCATCGCGGCGTGTTCGCCCGCCTCGTCGGCCAGGATGATGCTGGTTTCCAGATCCGCGCCCATCTGGCGGTCACGGTCTTCCCAGAAGTCGATCTGGCGCAGCATGGCGTCCACCGTGCCCTTCAGATGCGCGGTCTCGTGTGGGAAGTCGGGGTGGCTGTCGTGGACGGCGGGACGTGGGGAAGCAGGAGCAGACATCGCCGCCCAGAATACGGGGTCTGGGCGGCGCGAAAAGCGAGGTTGAGGGTTGCGCCGGCTGGGGTCAGCCGCCCACCAGCTCCCCTTCGGGCCGTTCGGCAAGCTGCTCGCCCGATTCGTCCAGCACGAACTTGTCGATGTACGCCGAGTTCATCAGGTGCAGCGCGCCCATGTACTTCAGGCGGAACTTGACGTAACTGCCCACCTTCAGCCCGGCCTCGTTCTCGCCCACGTTCAGCACCAGCATGTCGCTGCTGCCGCCGATCACCTCCAGGCGTTCGTCCACCGGCTCCAGGTACTGCGGCGAGATGTCCAGGTAGCCCACGTCCAGAATCGCGCGGTGGCTGGTGCCGCCGCTGTTCTCGGCCTCGGCGGTGACGCCAAAGGGGTTCTTGCCCAGCGTGCCCGACGGCGTGGTGGGCTTCTCGGCCAGCTCGATGACCTGCGCGTGCAGCTCCAGCACGTCGTCGTGCATGCCGGCGAAGGTGCCTTCTGCCACCAGATCCTGCCCGAAGAACAGCGCCTCGCCGATGCGGAAGTGGTTGATGGCCTGCGGCAGCCCGCCCGCCATCAGCAGCGGAATCGTGACCGTGGTGCCCGCGCTGACCCAGCGGATGTCCACGCCGTTCTTCAGCTCGATGATCTTCTTGTACAGGCCCAATTGAATCAGCTTGTCCTCGCTGGGCATCACGCCGTTCAGGCAATTCAGGTTGGTGCCGATGCCGATGATCTTGATGTTGGGCAGCCGGAACACCTGCTCGTAGAACGCCTCGATGTCCTCGCGCAGCACCCCCTCGCGCAAGTCGCCCATCTCGATCATGATGATGATCAGGTGTTGCTTGTTCTGCCGCACCGCCTCGGCGGAGATGGCGCGGATGGTTTCCAGCTCGGTGTTGAAGCTCACGTCCGCCCAGGTCACGAGGTCTTCGATCAGCGCGGAGGCGGGCGGTTTGATGTAGACCGTCTGCGCCTCTGGACTCAGTTCCTTGATCGCCCGCAGGTTGCTGATGCGCGAGTCCAGCAGTTCCAAGCGGCCCAGACGGATCACCTCGTTCAGGAACAGTTTGTTGCCGCACAGCAGCTTGGTGGTGATGCCCCAGTCAATGTGGTGCTCACCGAACAGGGTTTCCAGAAAGTCGAAATTGGCCTGCAATTTGGGGCGGTTCAGCGTCAGGTAGGCCATTCACTCCCCTCCCGAGCGGGTCAGCCGCATTTCGAGGTACTTGTTGGTGAAGCCCAGCCGCTCGTACAGCTTCTTGGCCGGGTTGTGAGGCTCGACGTGCAGGGCGACATCTCCCTCCACGTTTGCCAGCACCGTCTCCATCAGCTGCTGGCCCAGCCCGCGTCCGCGCGTCTTGCCGTGGACGGCGATGTACACCAGGATATTTTCGGGGATAAAACCGCCCATGCCGGTGCGGTTGGTGATCACCGCGCCCAGCAGTTCGCTGCCCCCTTCGATAGACACTTCCTCGGCGTAGGTGACACTGCCGCCACGCTCGCGGGCGTAGGCGAGGCAGGCCTGAATGTCTGCCAGGGCGTCGCCGTACTCGTCCAGATGCGTGTGCAGAAATTCGGCCACGCGCTGCGCGTCCTCGGCGCTGAGCTGACCGGAAGCGTCCGGCCCCAGCGTTTTATTTGTGATGTTCAGGGTCTGAGTGGTCATCATTCGCCCTCCTGTGGCCCTCAGCGTAAGGGCTGGCGTGTCATGACCGCCCCCAGTCCACTTGAGGAACATTTGACATTGGAGGCGGTGATTCGGGGGCAGCCCAAACAAAGGCCGCCCCGCAGCAACAGAGCAGCTTAACGCGTGGCGGCAGGGCGGTTTGGAAGATGGGGCACGGCAAAGGGGAATTTAGTTGCGCCGGTTCGGCTCCGTGCGAATGGCCCACTGCAGACCAAAAACGGAGAGCCAGGAGAAAAAACCGTACCAGGGGCTGTAATGGCCCCAGATTCGGTCAACGCCCCACGAGAGGACAAGGACTAAAAGCAGCAAGGGCAACGAGCGCAAAAGATATCGGCGGATACGGGGACTCATGGCCGGATTCTCCGCGCCGTCATTCTGGCGCAACGTGACCCGACTCATGATGCCGAGACTGAGAGAAGCCGCACCCAGAACCGCTCCACACGCAGACCATCGGCTTCCAGCCACACCAGCGCCACCCTGCGGCCCACGCCAGAGAGGACGGCGGCCTGCCCGAATGTCCGCCCTAATTCTGCCGACTGGCGCAGGCGAAAGCCGGGCAGAATGACGGACGGTTCGGCCCACTCGCCTTCACCGTTGACGCCGATCAGGTGGGGCCGGGAGCCGATCAATGCCAGCAACTCGCGCTCGGCCCGCATGTTGGCGGCCTCCGATTGCAGTTCTCCACCCGGATTCCAGGCGGTGACGGTGGCCCACGTTCCAGCGGCCCAGGGCGGCGCGGCGGCAGAGGATTCGGCGGCGAGGCGAAAGCGCTCATCCTTTGTGCCGTAACTGGCCGACAGGAACGCCGCGCGCAGCGCCCCATCCACCGCGCCTAGCGGCCCACGATGGCGGTGTGGTTCAACACCACGCCCTGACGGAAGCGCAGCACGACGCTGACCTTCTGACCGGGCTTGAAGTCGCCGCCCAGCACCACCCGGTAGCCCGAGCTGCCGCTGAGGATCAGGTTGCCGCTGATCGGCAGGGACGGGACGACCTCGCAGCGGGGGGCGCATTTCATCAGTCGGGCGCGGCCCAGGCTGCTCCACACCCCCATCAACTCATCGGGGCGGGAGGCCTTGATCCGGCCCGCCAGCAGGGCGCCGCCGTAACTGGGCATCAGCTTCAGATCGGCGCTGAGCCCGGCAGGATTCTGGGCCACCGCACCCGGCCACAGCACCAGGGCCGCCAGCACCGCTGCTTTGAGCCTCATTCCGCTTCCCCCACGTCGTCCGTGCCCTCGGCGTCCTCTGGCTCGGCGGTGTCCACTTCGGTCTTCATCACCTCACGCAGGACGCTGGTGGCGAAACTGCCCTTGGGCAGGGTGAAGGCCAGGGTGTAGCCGTCGTCGTGTGGGGTCACGCTGGCCTCTTCGGGGAACACGCGGGTCAGGCGGCGATCCCCACGCCGCGAGGCAAAGACGGCAGGGCTCAGGTCAAACAATGCCAGCGCCTCGGCTTCCAGCGCCCCGGCGTCCAGGGTCAGCGGTTTGGTTTTCTTGCCGAACAGCGTGCCGGTGGCGCTGACTTCGCCGCGTTCGGCGCGCGGCGACTCGGCGGCGGCGTCCTCCACCAGAAAGACGCCGCCCGTGTCGTGCTTCTTCGCCATATCGCCCGCCAGCAGCGATGCGAACACGCCGCGTTCCAGACGCAGGCTGAGAAAAGCGTTGAACACCGCGCTCTGCACGCTGGAGATCAGGAAGCGGCGCACGCGCGGGTCACGCAGGCGCGATTCGCCGCGCAGCACGCGCAGCCCTTCCTCGGCGTTCAGGCCGCCCAGACCGAAGCGTTGCGGGCCGAAATAGTTGGGCACGCCGTGGGCGCTCAGCGTGTGCAGGGTGGCCCCGGCCTGCGCCGCGCCGCCCGCCGCGTCCCGCACGCGCACCACGAACCGGTTGCCGCGCAGGTGGCCCATGCCCAGCTTGTTGCCGTGCCGGGTGGTGTCCAGAATCCGCACGCCGTCCACGGCGAACTCACCCAGCCGCCGCTCGTACTTGGCGGGCACGCTGATCCACTGGGTGGTCACCGCGTGCCGGTCTTTCAGGCCTGCCACGCCGATGTCGCGGTCACGCACGCCCAGCTGGGTGCCCAGTTCGCGCAGCACGTGGGCGGTGGTGTGCCCGGTCTTTTCCAGGTGCAGGTACAGGTGATCGCCCTCGCCCGATAGCGGGTAGGCCGGCACCTCCTCCACCCGGAAATCCTGCGGCACCCCCCGCAGCGTTCCGCCGGTGCCCCCGTCTTCCGTCAACGCCCGCAGCGCCGCCCATTCAAACACCAGACTCACGATGCTGCCCAGCCTATCCCGACTGTCTGCGGGCGGCGTGAGAGGCGGGCGGGCGCCGGACGACCTCAGTTCAGCACGCGCTGCTCGGCGCGGCCCACCGGAGTCCAGTCGGCGCGGAACAGGTGGGCCTCGGGCGACTTGTCGGGGCCGTACCACACGCGCACGCCACTGTCGCGCTCGCCCACCGGCAACAGCGCCTCCTGCCCGACGCGCAGTTCAGACAGCACCTCGCCGTCGGGGCCGCGCACCCGGAACCACGCGTTGATGCCGGCGGGGGACCAGCCCGCCAGCCGCACCGGGCGCGGCGAGATGTTCTTCAGATGCGCGCCCTGCTCGCTGAGGGTCACGCTCAGATCCGGCCACTCGGGGGTCACCGTGCGGTGCCAGCGCGTCTGAAAGTTCAGCGTGGCGGAGGCTTTTGGAGCCGCGCCCCGCGCCGGGTACAGCGCCGCGCCCAGCAACCCCGCCATGCCGGCCAGCAACGCGCACAGGGCCGCCACGAAGGCCAGCGGCTCGGGGCGCTGGACCTGCAGGATGCTGAAGGCCAGCGCCACGCCGATCAGCACCGACACCAGCGGCCACGCGGGCGACGGACGTCTGGGGGCGCGGCGGTACGGCAGCGGCCAGAACTCGGCCAGCAGCAACGCCGCCGCGCCCAGGCCGAACAGGGCGGGCACGTCCAGGGTGGGGGTCAGCAGCAGCAGTGCCAGTCCCGGCACCGCCCACCACGCCACACCGGGCAGGTAGCCCAGCCGGGCCTCGCGCCCCACCCGCAGCAGCCAGTACAGCGCGATGAGGCCCAGCACCAAGGCGTACGGCCCCGTGATCTCGGTCAGCGGGGTCAGGTCCAGCAGCGCGCCGAAGCCGCCCAGCTCGGAGCCATTCAGTCCAGCCCGTAAAACCTCCAACTCTCGCACGTCTCGTCTCCTCGTGGCTGGCCCGGACCGCGGCCAACCCGGCTCAAAGTATCGCCCGCGGGCGGGACGGATTGGAAGATCGGCAGAAGATGACCGGGGAGCTTGACCAGGCGCCCACGCGCGTTATGTGGGCGGCTCTTCCTTGCCGTGCCGTCCCAGCCGGACCGGGGAGCCGCCCGGCTCTCCCGGCTGTGGCGCGGCCTCCTGTGACGCTGGCGGGACCGGCACGCTGGGGGCCGCCGGTCCTGCCGCCACCACACCCGGCTGCCCGTGGCGCTCGATCTCAAAGGCCAGGTGCCCGATCTCGTCGCGCAGGATGCCTTCCCAGGCGGTTTTGACGGCGTTCAGGCTGCCGGGCATGGCAAAGATGGCCGAGCCCCGACACAGCCCGCCCAGCGCCCGCGACAGCATGGCCGCGCCGCCCACCTCGCGGTAACTGAGCATCCGGAACAGCTCGCCAAAGCCGGGAATGGGCTTGGTGATCATGGACTCCACCACCGGCACGGTCACGTCGCGCCCGGTCAGGCCGGTGCCTCCGGAGGACAACACCACCGTCGCCTCGCGCACGAACTGCACCAGTGCCGTGCGGATCTCCACGGCGTCGTCCCGGACCACCCGGTATTGCACGGTCTCATGGCCTGCCGCCCGCAGCTCGGCCAGCAGGTACTGCCCGCTGGTGTCGGTGTCGGGCGTGCGCGTGTCGCTGATGGTCAGGACGGCCACCCGGACGCGGCGCGGCGCGGCGGCGCGGTGTTGTTGGGACGAGGGCTGCTGGGCCGCGTGGTCCGTCCCAGCGTCACCGGGCGGTCCAGGGGGGCGGGAGGGGTCCGTCATAGGGCCACGATACCGCCGCGCCGGCCACAGTCAGGCCCAGCCGACAGAAATACGGTGGCCCGCTGCCCCTGTTCCGGTTTCTCAGCGCCCGGCACTCAGCACGTTGCGTGCCCGCTCGGGGAGCAGGGCGCGGTCCGAACGCTTCAGGTCCGCCCGTGGGCGGCGCAGGTACAGCGAGAGGTACATGCCCGCCTGCTGCGCCAGGAACTCGCGGTAACCGTCCTCCTGGCCGCTGCGGACGCATTCCAGGGCCAGCAGGTCCAGTTGCTCCTCCAGCCGCTGCATGGCCAGGTAACGGGCCGCATTCGCGCCGCTGTCGCCCAGGGTTTCAGGCAGATCGGTCAGGTGTTCGGGCTGCCCCATTAACGTCCGGGCCGCGCGGCGGACGTTGGGGTCTTGCAGGGTCAGCGCGCAGGCGCGGCACGGCTGCTCCTGGCTGGCCTCGCCGCACACCGGGCAAGGCCGCCAGCCCTGTTCCTCGCGCCAGCGCCGCGAACGGGTGATCGCCTCGGCGGCGCGCAGGGCGGCGGGGCGCAGGTCCTCGTTCACTTCCCGCACCAGTTCGCGGGCGCGGGCGCGGTCCGGGGCGGGCAAAGGCGGCGGCACGGGGGCCATCACCGGCTCGCGCACGCTGCCCACGCTGAAGCGGATGTCGCTGAGGGGCGCGTCGGGCAGCAGGGCGTTCAGGGCCTTCAGGAAATGATGGCGCTGCATGCTCAGGTGGTGGGCGGCGGCGCTGTCGCGCACGTCCACGAACAGCACGCTGCCCTGCTGGGTGCGGGGGCGGGTGATGCGCGCGATGTCCGGTCCCACCGCTCCCGGCCACGCCAGAATCGCCCGCGCCCGCCCGATCCCCTTGGCAATGCGCGCCGTGCCCAGCGTCGCGCCCATCAGCTCGCCCAGGCCGCGCGGCCCGCTCAGACGGCGGCCCCGGTTGTAACGGTCCCGGTTGTAACGGTCCCAGGACATCAGTGCACCTCCTCCAGTTCAGCTTTTTTTTCCGGTTTCATGTCCAGTGGCCCGTCCAGGGGGTCCAGTGGCGTGAAGCGCCCCGACTGCGCCCAGTACTGTGCCGCCGCGCCGGGGGGGCGCTCGGTGCCGGTCACGATGGCCTGCGGCACGCCAGCCGCCAGTTCCAGCAGGAAGGCGCGGCGGCCGGGGTCCAGCTCCGCGCTGAAATCGTCGATCAGAAGGACAGGCTGTTCACCAAAGCGTTCGGCCAGCAGTTCCAGTTCGGCGCGGCGCAGGGCCAGCGCCACTGTGCGCCCCTCGCCCCGGCTGGCATACTCGCTCGCCGAAAACCCGCCCAGCGTCAGCACCAGATCGTCGCGGTGCGGCCCCGACACGGTGGAGCCGCGGGCCAGCTCCTCGGCGCGGCGGCCCGTCAGATCGGCGGCGTAGGTCTCGGGCGTGGTGGTTTCCAGCAGTTTCAGTTCCAGCGTCTTGCGGCTGCCCAGCGCGGCGTTGGCGTCGGTGGCCAGCTCACCCAGTCGGGTCAGGGCGCGGCGGCGGAAGGTGATGATCTCGGTGCCCAGTTTCACCAGCGCGTCGTCCCACACCGCCATGGCCCACGCCTCGCCGCCCTTGAGGGCCGCGTTGCGCTGTGAGACCGTGCGCTCGTAGCGGCCCAGTTGCTGGCCGTAGCGGGCGCTCAGGCGCGACAGCAGCGAGTCCAGATAGGCCCGGCGCAGCGTGGGCGAGCCGAAGACCAGTTCGGAATCCTCCGGGCGAATCCATACCGCGCTGCCCCGCGGCAGGTCACCCGCGCGCACGCGCACGCCGTCCACCTTCAGCTGCCGCCGCCCGCGCCCCAGGCCCACCTCCTGCACGCTGAGGCTGCCTCCCGATTCCAGATCGGCGCGCACGTAGGCCTCGCTCTCGCCGGACTGCACCAGCTGTTCCAGGCGGCCCACATCCGTCTGCCCGGTCAGGGCCAGGTAGATGGCCTCCAGCAGGTTGGTCTTGCCCGCCCCGTTCTCGCCGAACACGCCGGTCACCCCTGCCCCGAAGCGCAGCGTGCACGGCGCGAGGTTGCGGTAATTCAAAGTTGAGAGGGACTCCAGGCGCACAGGGTCCATTCTAGGCGGCTTGGACCCCCACTTCTGTGGGCCGGTGCGGAGAGAGGGGATCAGTGAAAGGGTGTCTAAAGGGCCAGACATCAGGACAGCGGGCTTTTTCCCAATTCATCCGGCCCGTTCATCCAGCCCAATGTGCGGCGCGTTACACTGGCTTCCATGCGGCCCCAGCCTCAACTGGCCCTGGCCCTGGTCCGCGTGGCGGTGGGGGCCGTCTTCGCGTGGCACGGTTTCCATAAAATCTTTGAACTGGGCCTGGGCAATGTGACCGCCGCCTACGGCATGGCAGGCGTGCCCCTGCCCCTGCTGTTCGCGCCGCTGATGGCGGTGCTGGAGCTGGTGGGCGGCCCGCTGCTGGTCCTGGGTCTGGGCGCCCGCGGGCTGGCCGGGGTGCTGGCCGTGATGACTGCCGGGGTGGCCCTGGCGCAGCTGATCAGCAGCCGGCCCGAGTTCATCGCCGTGGAAGTGCCGCTGCTGCTGCTGGCAGGCAGTCTGGCGGTTCTGCTGGGCGGTCCCGGTTTCCCGGCGCTTCAGGACCGCAGCGGGGCGGTGTTGGCCCCGACTCCCCGCGTGCCGGGCAGACGGCGGGGCTGACCCGGGGACCGTCAGCCTCGCACGCCTGAACTTGTCCGCCTGGAAGAGTGGAGCAACAACGGCTCAGCGCAGCGGCTGGCCCGCCTCGTCCACCACCTGCACGTTCTGGTACTGACCTTCCACCCGCACGATGGTCCACGGGCTGGTGATCGCCTGGGTGGTGATGCCCCCTGGCTTGGGCGCCCGCACCTGGGCCACCAGGGTCAGGGTGCCGCCCGATGCGCTGGCCCCGGTGACGGTTACGCCGTAGCCTCCGGTGGAGCGCTGCCCCAGGAACACGCCCACCAGCGTGGCGCCGCCTGGGTCCGGGGCGGTGGGGGCGCCGGTCTGGCGCGAGTACGCCTGCGCGTACAGG
The DNA here is from genome assembly GCF_006335125.1 of Deinococcus radiopugnans ATCC 19172. Classification (NCBI taxonomy): domain Bacteria; kingdom Thermotogati; phylum Deinococcota; class Deinococci; order Deinococcales; family Deinococcaceae; genus Deinococcus; species Deinococcus radiopugnans. The sequence continues at coordinate 115,502 of NZ_VDMO01000011.1, read as the reverse complement.
GTGGCGGCGGCGGCGGGCGTGGTGGCCACCGTGACGGTGGCTTCGGTGACGCCTGACTGGGTGCCGCTGGCGAGTTCAGTGAAGTTCACGCGGGCTCCTGTGGGCAACGGGGCGGACGGCGACGGGGCAGGCTTCAGGATGCCGGCGGACGGCGGCAGGTCCGCCGCAACTGTGGCGACCTTTGGCAGCACGTACAGCGCGGTGCGGCGGTACTCGGTGGGCGTGGGCTCCACGGTCAGCGGGGCGTCGGCCCCCGGAACGTCGGCCAGCACACCCACCGCCAGCGGTCCCTGGCCCAGCAGCGCCCGGCTCAGGACCCCCGCTTCTTCAGCGGTCAGCTGGCCCGCGCTCTGCAGGCCGCCAACCGCGCTGGCCCCCACCGTGCCGTTCAGGCCGCTCAACTTGCTCCAGGTCTGCCCGTCGGTGTAGTACACGGCGCTCAGGCCGCCAGGAGAGACCACCTCGAAAGAGCCGTTTGAGCGGCGGGTGACGTTCAGCGGCGCGGTGATGGCTGCGGTGGGTTGGCGGTAGGTGGCCTTGCCATCCACGCTCAGGCTGCCGGGCGTGGCCACCGTGTCCTCAACCTGCGGGCGCAGTTCCACGGTCTGACCTCCCAGCTTCAGGCTGCCCGCCGTTCCCCCGGTCAATGACCCGTACACCCACACGATGCGTTCCTGCGCCCCGCCGTACAGCAGCGCCTCGTGAACCTTCAGGTTGCCGGGGCCGGTCATGGTGCAGGCGCTGAACAGGCCCGCGCTCAGGAGAAAGACGGGCAGGAGGGATTTCTTCATCCTTTCAGCTTAGGCAGCGTGCCTGATGACACCCTGAATCCGGCCTTGGGCAAACGCACATGCGCGCCGAGGGGCCTTAGTCGTCTGCCCCGCCCACCAGGAGTTCTCGCGCGTGCCCCAGCGCGGCCTCGGAGGTATTGCCGCCCAGCATGCGGGCGATTTCCTCCAAGCGTTCGTCGGGCGACAGGGGCCGCACCCGGCTGACAGTGCGCCCGCCCTCCACGGCCTTTTCCACCTTGAAATGATGGTCCGCGCGGGCGGCGATCTGCGCCAGGTGGGTCACCACCATCACCTGACGGCTGCGGGCCAGGCGCCACAGCTGCTCGGCCACCGCCAGCGCCGCGCCGCCGCCGATGCCGGCGTCGACCTCGTCGAACACCACGGCGGGGGTGTCGGCGCCCAGCACCGTGCTGATCGCCAACATCACGCGCGACAGTTCGCCGCCCGAGGCCACGTCCGACAGCGGGGCCAGGTCCTCGCCGGGGTTGGCGGTAAATCCGATGGTCACGTCGCTCAGGCCGTAGGTGGCCGGTTCGGCCAGCGGCGACAGCTGGAATTCCAGGCGGGCGTGCGGCATGCCCAGTTCGCGGATCACGGCCAGCAGGTCGGCGGCCAGCGGGCCAGCACGCTCCGTTCGCGCGGCGTCCAGCGCGGCCCCGGCCCGGCGCACCTCGTCCATCAGCGCCGCCACGTCGGCGTCCAGGGTGCCGGCATCCTGCTCGTCGCGGTTCAGGGCGCTCAGTTCCTGCTCCACCCCGGCCTGAAACTGAAGCACGTCGTCCAGCGTGGGGCCGTACTTGGTCCGCAACCGGCCCAGCGCGCCCAGCCGGCCCTCCACGCGGGCCAGTTCCTCGGGGTCCGCCGCGCCGTCCTCGGCCACGGCACGCAGCTCGCCGGACACAGCCTGCAGGCTGTCCAGGGCCGCACGCAGTTCCTGTTGCAGGGCCGCGCTGGCGTCGTCGTAGCGGGCGCTGGCGTTCAACGCACGGACGGCCTCACCCAGAAAACCCAGCGCATTCTCCTCACCGTCCGAGATCAGGGTCAGCGCCCCCGCCGCGCTCTGGGCGATGGTCTCCAGATTCGCCAGCCGGTTCAGTTCGGCCTGCAACGGCTCTTCTTCGCCGGGCTGCGGGGCCACCTCGGCGATCTCGCGCGCCTGGAAGGTCAGCAGGTCCAGTTGCCGGGCGCGTTCGCGCTCGCCGGTGCGCAGACGCTCCAGGCGGGCGCGGGCGTCGTGCCACTCGCGGTAGGCGTGGGTGTAGGCGGCCATCCGGTCCGGCAGGCCCCGGTCAAGCAGGGCGCGCTGGTTGGCCGGCCCCAGCAGGCTGACCGCACTGTGCTGCCAGTGGATGGTCAGCCGGGTCTGCGCCCACTCCTGCAACTCGCGCACGCTGACCACCTCGCCGTCCAGCCGGGCCACGCCGCGCCCCTGGGCCGCGAGGCGTCGGCTGGCGCTGCGCTCGTCCCCCGCGTGCGTCCAGAACCCGGTGACCAGCAGATCGCTCTCTCCGGTGCGGATCAGGTCTGTATTGGCCCGTGACCCCAGCAGCAGCCCCAGCGCGTCCACGATGATGCTCTTGCCAGCGCCGGTTTCGCCGGTAAAGACGCTCAGACCGCCCGCGAAGTCCAGTTCCAGCTCACGGATGGTGGCAAGGTTGCGGACCTCCAGCCGGGCCAGGGCGGGACCCTCCGGCGCGGCGGTGGCCGGGACCGGCGTGGGCGAGCTGGACAGGGGAACGGTTTTCTCGGCGCGTGGGGCGCGGGCCTTGCGGGTCATCCCCCGCAGTCTAGAGCTTTGGCGGGAGGGGGTTTGCGAGTGTGAGGCGGGGCAGCATCCGCCTGGCCCTCCGCGTCGTGGTGCGGCGGTAGACCACGCGCGGGCCGGTCTGCCTCTCACCGAGCATGAATCTTCCGTTACATTTCCCCCACGTTGGCCCTCATGCCGCGCGGCACAATGGCGGTATTGTCCGTGCCGCCGCGAGGTGGAGGCGGACGCAAAGGAGTCCACATGTCCATGAAACACGAATCCACCGGCGGCGTCAGCAAGCGCAGCCTGTTGCTGCTGGGCGGGCTGGCCGCGCTGGCCCTGAACAAGGATGTCCGCCGCTCGCTGGTCGGCGGCACCCGTCACGCCTGGAGTGATGCCCAGGATACGCTGGAAAGCACGGTCAAGCCCGCGCTGGCCGACGCCGCCGCGACGGCCCAGCACACCGCCCTGGCCCTGACCCACGAGGCGCAGAAGTCGGTCCAGCAGCTGGCCCATGAGGCGTCCCGACGCGGGGCCAGCGCCCTGGAAACGTGGCAGGAAGAGGGCGCGCCGCAGGTTCAGGCCTGGCTGGAGACCGCCCGCGAGACGGCGGCGGACCTGGCCTCCACCGCTCAGGAGAGGGCGGCGGAGCTGGCCGAAACGGCCCAGAGGCGGGGCGGCGCACTGGCCGAGGTGGCCCAGGAACGCGGCAGCGAACTGGCCGAAACGGTGCAGAAGCGCGGCAGTCAGCTGGCCGCCGCCGCCCAGGACCGTGCGGCGGAGCTCTCTGCCGAAGCCCAGAAGCGGGCCGCCGAGGCCCAGCAGGAGGCGAAAAAGCGGGCCGCCCGCGTGGAAAAGGAAGCCCAGAAGATGGCCGAGCAGCGCGGCAAGCAGGCCCAGCAGGCGGTCCAGACGGTCCGCAAGTCTGCCGCCAGCACCCTGGACGACGTGCAGGACAGTGGTCTGGGGCTGCTCAGCAACCTGCAGGGCTGGATGCAGGACACCCTGAGTGACACCGGCGACACGCTGGAAAACCGCCGCCGCACCGCCGAGAAGGCCATCAGCCGCGCCCGCCGTCAGGCCGAGAAGGAACTGAGCGCAGGCAAGAAAAACTGGAACGCCAAGAAGCTGGACAAGGCCGTCAGCAAGAAGATCGCGCCGCTGCAAAAAGAGCTGGGCAAGGAACTGAAGACCCTGGAAAAGCAGGCCCGGCTGGCCCGCAAGAGTGACAGCGGCGGTGGTGGCCTGGGCGCAGGGGTCACGGCACTGCTGCTGGTGGGCGGCGGCGCCGTGGTGCTGGCCCGCGTGCCCGCCGCGCGCAAGGCCATTCTGGACGCCGTGGCCTCGGTCAGTCCCGACGCGGCCCAGAGCCTGCACCGGTTCAGCCGCAACGCCCGCAATCTGATCGGCTCGGCGTGGCTGGAACAGATCGAGGAACCGGCCTCGACGCCCGCCCCCGGTGCGGCGGCGTCCACCAAGGCCGGTACCGCCGGCGCTGCCTGGGGCGCGTCTCCCGCTCCCGGCGCTCCGGCCACTGCCCGCACGCAGGCCGAGGAGCAGGCTGGCAAGCCGGCCGAGACCAGCGCCACCGACGCACCCAGGACGGACGCTGCTCAGGACACCCAGCCCAAAACGAACTGAACCTTAAAGTCGGATAGAGGCCGTGGGGGATTGGGAGAACGCTCTCCCAATCCCCCACGGCTTCTTTCTGCCTAGCCCCGGACGTCGCAGCCTGGAAGTGCTTTTTGAAGAGGCGTCTGTTCAGGCTGGACACCCCGCCTTATTGTTTCCTCCATCGTGACACCCGAAAGGTTGGGTTGGAACCGCTTCATAGGCCACAATTAGTGTGTTCGTCCATACACCAATTCAGCCGCGTCTGTACCTGCAAAGCCGCTGCGCGGCCTCTTTTTCTTTAAGGAGCTGATCTCATGAGCCTGACCGCCAACAGTCCACTGACCGATCTGGGCATTGAACATGCCACCGTCCACCTCAATCCTGGCGTGGACGAGCTGTACGCGCACGCCATCCGGCTGGGCGAGGGGGTCAAGGCGGCCACCGGACCGCTGACCGTCCACACCGACAAGACCGGCCGCAGCCCGAAAGACCGCTTCATCGTCGAGGACGACGAGACACGCGACACGGTGTGGTGGGAGGGCTTTAACCGCCCCATCGGCGGCGAGGTCTTCGAAGGCCTGCTGGCGAAGATGACGAAGTACGCCGAGGACAAGGAACTGTTCGTGCAGCAGGTTTTCGCGGGCACCGATCCGGAGCAGCGCATTGCCGTGCGCATGGTCACCGAGATGGCCTACCACTCGCTGTTCGTCCACAACATGTTCGTGCGGCCCACGCCCGAGGAACTGGCCAATTTTGAGGCCGACTGGACTGTGCTGAACATTCCCAGCTTCAAGGCCGATCCGGCGGTGGACGGGGTGCGCAGCGAGACCTTCATTCTGGTCAATTTCGGCAGGCGGATGATCATCGCGGGCGGCACCCAATACGCGGGCGAGAACAAGAAGGGCATCTTCGGTGTCATGAATTTCCTGCTGCCGGGGCGCGGCGTGATGCCGATGCACTGCTCGGCCAACGTGGGCGAGGCCGGCGACGTGGCACTGTTCTTCGGCCTCAGTGGGACGGGCAAGACCACCCTCAGCGCCGATCCCAGCCGCAAGCTGATCGGCGACGACGAGCACGGCTGGACCGACACGGGCGTCTTCAACTTCGAGGGCGGCTGCTACGCCAAGGTGATCCGCCTGAATCCGGAGGCCGAGCCCGACATCTACCGCACCACCCAGACCTACGGGACGGTGCTGGAGAATGTGGTGCTGGACGCCGACGGCGTGCCGGATCTGGACGACGACAGCCTGACCGAGAACACCCGCAGCGCCTACCCCATCACGCAGATCGACAACATTCAGCCGGGCAGCATCGCGGGCCATCCGAAGAACGTGGTGTTCCTGACCGCCGACGCGTTCGGCGTGCTGCCGCCGCTGAGCCGCCTGTCGCCGGATCAGACCATGTACCAGTTCATCAGCGGCTTCACGGCCAAAATTCCCGGCACCGAGGAAGGTGTCACCGAGCCCAGCCCCACCTTCAGCACCTGCTTCGGCGCGCCCTTCATGCCCCGTCACCCCGGCGAATACGCCCGCCTGCTGGCCAAGAAGGTCGCGGACAGCGGCGCCACGGTGTGGCTGGTCAATACGGGCTGGAGCGGCGGCATGTACGGCCAGGGCAAGCGCATGAGCATCGCGCATACCCGCGCCCTGATCAACGCGGCCCTGAGCGGCGACCTGGACGGCGTGAAGTTCGAGCGCGAGCCGTTCTTCAACCTGGAGATTCCCAGCGAGGTGCCGGGCGTGCCCAGCGAGGTGCTGAATCCCCGCGACGCCTGGACCGACAAGGCCGCCTACGACGAGACGGCCAAAAAGCTGGCCCGCATGTTCCGCGAGAACTTCAAGCGCTTCGAGGCGGGCGTCGATCAATCGGTGACGGACAGCATGCCGGACCCGGACGCGCAGAGTTAAATCTTTTCAACAACAAAGAAGAGTCCCCGCGTCAGGTGCGGGGACTTTTCTTCTTGGGCGGGAGAGGAGACAAACGCTCTGGCTACTCCTTGACCCCGCCCGACACCGTGCCGCCCACGAAATAGCCCTGAAAGCCGTAGAACAACGCCACGATGGGCAAGGCGCCCAGTGTGGCGGCGGCGGCGAACACGCCCCACTTGGTGCTGAACTGGCCCTGCGTGAACGACAGCAGCATGATGCCCACCGTCCACTTTTCCACCCCGGTCAGCAGGATGTTCGCCAGGATGAACTCGGCGTAGGTGCCGATGAACTGGTTCAGGAAGATGAACACCAGAATGCCCCCGGACAGCGGCAGCACCACCTTGATAAAGGTCTGCCAGCGCGTCGCGCCGTCCACCATCGCGGCTTCCTCCAGCGATTCGGGCAGCGACTCGACGTAGCCCTTGAAGATCCAGGTGTTGAAGGCGATGGCCCCGCCACTGTAGGCCAGGATCAATCCGGTGAAGGTGTTGCTCAGGCCCAGCAGCACCATCAGGGCGTAGACGGCCACCAGCGCCAGAAACACCGGGAACATCTGGATAAAGATGAAGAACAGCAGCGTCTGGAAGCGACCGGGAAAGCGCAGGCGGGCAATGGCGTAACCCGCCGTGGTGGACAGCAGGATCGCCAGGATGCCGGTGATGCCCGACACCAGCAGCGTGTTGCGCACCGACAGCAGGAACTTGGACTCGTTGGTGCTGCCGCCGAACTGCGCCGGCCCCATGAACACCACCAGCACCGCCAGCGCCACACTCAGAATGCGCAGAATCCAGGTCCGGGTCTGGTTCAGGCCCTCGCTCTCGCGGCCCGTTCTGGCGATGATCGCCATGATGCCCAGAGCGGTCAGCGCCGCGCCGGAAATCCCGGCCAGCGCCAGTTGCCACAGCGGAATGGCGACGTCCTCAAACAGCTTCTGGAAGTTCTCGTAGCTCAGCACTTCCAGCCGGGGCAGCAGCCCGGTCTTGTACAGGATGTTGGGATTGGAAAAATCCGGGAAGGCAAACAGGCTGTTGCGTGGATCGAAGGCGGCGATGAGGACGTAGAACAGCGGGTAGATCGCCACCAGAACCACCAGGATTAAAAACAGGTGGGTGAGCTGCACGCCCAGCACGGCGGCGTAACTGATTTTGCGACCGGTGCGGGCCATGCCGACGCGCTGGCCGATCAGGCTGGTCAGGGCCAGCACGCCGCTGGCGGCCAGCAGGAACAGCAGGAAGCGCACCCAGCCGCGCTCGACGAAGTAGATGGTAAAGCTCTTCTGGCGGCCCACCATGCTCTTGTTCAGGTAGAACGCCAGCACGCCGACGGCGAGGACCAGCGCGGCCAGCACCAGCCACGGCAGGGCTTTTCTCAGCAGGCTGGGTTCGCGGTGCACGTAGACTTCACGGTCGCCCGCATCCTGGCCAGGCGCGTTCTGATTCGGTACGGCGGTCACTTGCGGGCCTCCTCGAAGACGCCAGCCGCCTTGAAGTTCACCAGCGAAATGGCGAGCGTCAGGAAGAAGATGATCAGCGCGATGGCGCTGGCCAGCGAGTAGTTGGACTGGCCGCTGGAGGCAAAGGCCGTGTTGTACCCCCACGACAGCAGAATGTCGGTGCTGCGCGCGGTGGCCTCGCGGCCCTGCTGGTCCGGCCCGCCCTGCGTGAGCAGGTAGATGATGCCGAAGTTGTTGAAGTTGAAGGCGAAGCCCGACAGCAGAATCGGCGTGAAGCTGTTGCGCAGCAGCGGCAGCGTGATGTTCGAGATCTGCTGCAGGCGGCTGGCCCCGTCAATGCTGGCGGCCTCGTACAGATCCTCGTTGATGGTCGAGAGGGCGCTGATGGTGGCCGTCATCATGTAGGGAAAGCCCAGCCACAGGTTGACCACCAGCACGCTGACCTTGGCCCACAACGGATCGTTCAGCCACGGCACGGCGGCGAAGCCCAGCAGGCCCAGCCCCTTGTTCACGATGCCGAACTGCTGGTTCAGCAGCGCCACCCACATCTGCACGCTGATCACGGCGGGAATGGCCCACGGCAAAAACAGCAGGGTGCGGTACACATTGCGGCCCTTGAGGTTCTTGTTGTACAGCAAGATGCCCAGCACCAGCCCGGCGATGGCGTTGATGGTCACGGTGGAAAACGCGAACACCACCGTCCAGATGAACACCGGAATCAGGGCGCGGCTGGCCTTGGCGAAAATCTCGCGGAAGTTCGCCAGCCCGATGTAGCTGATGTTGTTCAGGCGGGTGGCCCGCGCCACCTCAATGTTGGCGGTGAAGGGCGAGGCCAACGTGACCTGCAGGCCGTCCACGCTGGCAATCTTGGCCTTGAACGGCACCGAGGCCTGATCGTCAAACAGCACCAGTGTTTTGCCCGCGCAGTCGGGCGTATCGCAACGCAGGTACTCCTGCACACTGTCTGATTGCGGCGTTTCGCCCAACGTCACCACCCGTTTATCGGGGCTGATCGTCGCCGTGGTCCGCAGCGCCGAGTCCGGGTTGCCGCTGTTGACCGCGTTGTAGTTGGTAAAGGCGTAATTGACGGTCAGCACGATGGGCAAAATGGTGAAGGCGGCCAGAAACACCAGCGCCGGGAACAGGTAATACCAGTTGACCATCCACGGAAACAGCCGCAGCACCACCGGCAGCATCAGCAGCAGCGCGGCCACGCCGTAGATCAGGATCATGTAGGGCGGCGCTTCAGGGTAGATGCGGGCGGTCAGCCCGCTCAGCAGCCAGCCGATCAGCACCGCCCCGCCCAGCATCACGGCCAGGATCAGAACGGCAATCAGCACGCCCTTCGTCCCTTCCGGCGGAACGTTGGAGCGGACACCAAAACGGGGGGGATGGGGAATCGCGGTCATGGGATGCGCCGTCTCCTTTGAAAGAGGCTTTGAAGGGGTCAGGGGGAAATCATAGGGCGATTCATGGTGGAGACCGTTACATTGTGATTCGGTGAACAGACGGCAACTATAGACGCGCCCACAGAAAGGTGGACGGGCCGCCCTCGCCCGTCCACCTCAACACTGCAGCGTGTTTACTTGATGTTGCCCTGAATTTCCTGCACGGCCTTGTCCAGAATCTGCTTGTAGTCCGGGTTGGGCTTCTGCACGCTCTGGGCGATGGCGGCGCTCCAGGGCGCCCACACCGCGCCCATCGCCGGCACGTTGGGCATGGGGGTGCCCGCGCTGATGGCCTTGCCGAAGCCCGACACCACCGGGTCACTCTTGAGCCGGGTGCGCGCGCTCAGGCTGACCGGAATGCGTCCGCCGGCCTTGTTGAAGGCGTACTGCGCGTCGCTGCTACTGATCTGCTTGGCAAAGCCCGCCGCCGCCACCTTGTTCTTGCTGTAGGCGTTGATCATGGTGCCCTGCACGCCCACGAAGGGGCTCCACTTGCCGGTGGCGCCGGGAGGGGTGGGGAAGGTGACGATGCCGTAATCGATGCCCGCCTTCTTGATGTCGCCCATGTCCCAGGGACCGGTCAGGTACATCGCCAGCCGTCCGTCAGTAAAGGCACCCTTGGCCACATCGCCGGACACGCCTTCAGGCACCAGGTTGTACTTGTAGCGCAGGTCGTTCAGGAACGCGCTGGCCTTGTCGGCCCCGGCGTTGGCCAGCCCGATGTCCTTGGTGTTCAGCGTGCCGCCCGTGTTCTTGAACACGTAGCCGCCGTAGGCGCTGATCACTCCGTAGTTCTGGTAGGCGTTGGACAGGTCCGTCAGGAAGCCGAACTTGCCGTTGCCGGTGTTGGCCTGCGCGGTCTTGAGGAACTCGGCCCAGGTGGTGGGCGCCTTGGACACCAGCTTCTTGTTGTACACCAGCGCCACGGCCTCGGCGAACATGGGGATGCCGAACAGCTTGCCCTGGTAGGTCATGGCCTGCAGCCCGGTCTTGTCGAAGTCGGTCTTGCTGGTGATGTACTTGTCCATCGGCTCGATCACGCCCGCCGCCGCGAGCTGGCCCAGACGGTCCTGCGGCAGGGTCACGATCACGTCGGGCCCCTGACCCTTGGGGGCGCTCTGGATCAGCTTGTCGGGAATCTGATCAAACGGCACGCTGACGATGGTGGTCTTGTTGCCCTTCTTGTCGAAGGTGGCGGCCTGCTGCTTGAGCCAGTCCAACTCGGGGCCGCCGAAGTGCGTCCAGACGGTGATGTTGGCGGCGCTGGCTTGACCCAGCAGGGCGAGGGACAGGATGGTCAGTGCTTTTTTCATGCTTTCTCCTTGAGCGGAGCGACGGTTGAATCGCTTCCAGTAGGGATCAGAGATGGGAAGGGCAGCGGACAGCCACGGACCACTGCAATCTGCAGATAAACCATGCGCCGCGAGGCGGCACCGTGCCGTGAATGAGCTGAAGATGGGATTGACCCGTCAAAAAGTATACCGCTGCAGGCCACTGGCCGAACAGGGACCGAAGTCTCCAGCGTCCGTTCATCTCATGGTCAGCTTAAAGATGATGCACAGCTTTTATTGAACTTACCGACCGGTCAGTCGGGGTATACACTGTGGACATGACCGAGCGCGACTCTCCCCCACCGACTGGCAGCGGCAGACCCGCCGCCAGCACCAAGATCATCCTCTTCTTCACCATTTTTATCGCCATGCTGGGCCTGAGCGTGCTGTTTCCCATCCTGGCCCCGCTGGGCCGCGAACTGGGCCTCTCGGAGACGCAGGTGGGGTGGTTTTCCACGGTGTACAGCCTGATGCAGTTTGTCTTCTCACCGATCTGGGGGTCACGCAGCGAGCGGGTGGGCCGCAAGCCGGTGCTAATCATGGGCCTGATTGGCTTCTCGATCAGTTTCGGGCTGTTCGGGTACGTCGCGCATCTGGGGCTGCAGGGAGTGCTGGCGGGCGGCGTGCTGTTCGGACTGCTGCTGGCCTCGCGCGTGATCGGCGGCATTCTGAGCAGCGCCACCCTGCCCACCGCGCAGGCGATGATGGCCGACCTGAGCAGTGAGAAGGACCGCGCCGCCAGCCTGGGTCTGATCGGCGCGGCCTTCGGGCTGGGCGTGGTCTTTGGCCCCGCGCTGGGCGGCCTGCTCAGCACCTTCAGCCTGACCACCCCGATCTACTTTTCCGCCGTGCTGGGGCTGGTCACCGCCGCTGTGGCGTACCGGGTGCTGCCCGAAACGCGCCGCGCCGACTCGGTGCCGATGGGCAAGGGCGACCGCCGCGCCCTGCTGACGCGCGGGGCCATTCCGCTGTTTCTGGCGGTCAGCGCGCTGTCCACCCTGGCGAGTGTGGGCATGGAACAGACCATCGCCTTTTATGTGCAAGACACCCTGAAGCTGAGCCCCGGCAGCACCGCCCGCACGGTGGGCGGCATGCTGGCGGTGTTTGGCATCGTGGCCGCCGCCGTGCAGGGCGGCGCGATCCGCCCGCTGAGCAAGCGCATCCAGCCCACCGTCCTGATCTGGATCGGGCTGGCCGTCATGGCGGCGGGCATGTTCCTGCTGCCGCAGATGCGGACCTACTGGCCGATCACTGCCGCCCTGGCGGTCATCGGCATCGGCAGCGCGATCCTGTCGCCCACCCTAAGCGCCGCCCTGAGCCTGAGCGTGCCCGCCAACCAGCAGGGCGCAGTGGCGGGCCTGAACAGCAGCGCGCTGGCGCTGGGCCGCATGACCGGCCCGCTGCTCGGCACCGGCCTGTATCAGAGCGTCAGCCACGGCGCACCGTACCTGCTGAGCGGCGCGGTGCTGGTGGCGGCGCTGGTCTGGATGCTGCTGGCCCGGCCCAGGGTCGCAATGAAGGGTGAGGGCGGGGTGGTGGGGAGCGGCTAGTCAGACCCGGCAGCCGATGACGGGAGAGAGGGCCATATGATCCGGCTCCCTCTCCTTCCCTTTTTTATGTTCCCCTCAACGCAGCGGAACAGAGGCGGCTTCAAGCATTTCCCCCGTTCGCGCGGGCGCTCGCCACATCCAGGCCGCAAAAATAACCGCCAGCGCGACCAGCCAGCTACTCTGCGGCCACTACTCCAGCACGTAGCGCACGGCTTCCTCGAATCCCACTTTCCCCGCCTCGGCCCGCTTCAGCACCTTGTTCAGCTTCCAGGGCATCCAGTCGGTCTGCCCCGTCGTGCTGCGCAGGAAGCCGCGCACGCCGACCTCCACGTAGCGGGCGTCCTTGCCCAGCAGGGCGCTCAGGCCCGCGCGCACCGCCTCCGGGTCACGCAGGGGGCCGGTCAGGCGGGCGGAGGGAATGTCGGGCGTCACTTCCGGCTGCGGCACGGATTCGCTGGGGGGCCGGGTGGGCGCCGGGTGCGGGCGATACAGCTCCACGCGGAAGCCATCCAGCACCAGCAGGGCGGCCAGCGCCTGCGCTTCGGGCAGCGGGTGCGTGAAGGTGACGTGGATGTCCAGCTCGTGGCCGCGCGTGCCCTTGTCGGTCTTGACGTTCGGATCGCTCATGCGGCGGCGCTCTCCTCCAGCAGCTTGCGGTGGTTGCGCAGGTGCATGGCGACCATCCGCAGCCAGTCCAGCGCGTCGATCTCACCGAAAAACTGGTGCCAGAAGGTGCGCCCCGGCGTCTCGGTCACGTGGGCGGCCATCTCCTCAAGCTTCTGACGGTGTTCGGCCCAGGTGGTGTCCAGCGCCGCGAAGGGCAGGCCCTCGTCGCTGGGTAGCAGGGCTTCAGGCGACTGCCGCTTGCCGTCCACGATCTCGCCCGGCACCTGGGGCATGGGCCGCAGTTCCTTGTCGGACATCAGCAGGCGCATCAGCGGCACGATGCTGTTGTCGATTTTCAGGACGTGCTCGGCCTCCTGCGCCGGGGACCACTCGCGGCCCGGCTGGGTGGTGGTCCAGTCGGCCTCGCGGCCCCGCAGCTGCGCCTCGAAACGGTCCAGCTCCACGCCCAGGCGCGTGCGGACTTCCTCGGGGGTCTGGCCCATCGCTTTCAGGACGGCCGGATCGAACATGGATTGGGTCATGCCGGCAGTCTACAGAGTCGGCGCAGGCAGGTGACCGGCGACTAGCGGCCCAGCCCTTCCGAGAAGTCCACCCCCGCGCCCCACTCGGGATGATCGATCAGCGGGTTGCGGTTGCCCTGGCGCGCGAAGATCAGGGCGTTGCGGTGCCGTTCCCAGTCGCCGGGCGGGGTGGCCGCGTGCCACGCCAGCAGGGTGTCCAGGTGCCGGGCGCTGTACTGCCGCACCACGCCGGGATACCGCAGCAGGAAGTAGAGGGTGGCCCGCGCCGCCGCGCCCTTGCCGTGCGCGGGTTCGAACTCGCCGGGATCGCGGCGGCCACAGTCGCTGCGCAGCGCCTCGCCGTAGTCGGGAAAGTCGAAGTACGGCGTGTTGCCCCGGAAGGAATTGCAATCGGGTTCGCAGGCGAACAGATGGTGCAGATCGCCGCGCATCGGCTCGCGCTTGGCAAACCAGCTTTGCGGCACCACATGCTCGCAGTTGTACGGAAAGGCGTCTTCCAGCGTGTCCAGCGCGATGCCCTCGCGGGCGGCCAGTTCAGTGCGGCGGGCCTGGGCGGCCAGGTCGGCGGCGATGAATTCCCCCGGCGCGTGCTCTCGGGCGCTGTACAGGCTGCGCAGCAGGCCGTCGGGCCACACGTCGACCGCCGGGTACAGCTCGGTGGCAGGCGAGTAGCGCGGCTGACGCGCGTGCGTGCGCGTGACCAGTTGCGACAACGCCAGAAACCGCGCCTGGGGGGATCCGTCCAGCGCCACACCCGCGTAGTAGGCCGCCGCGTCCGCCTCGTCCTGCGGGTCGAGGTAGCCGCTCTGTTGCCCTGGTCCCGGCGTGGGTCCTGATGCGGGCTCGGCAGGGTGCGCCTCTCCCTCACTCACGCGCAGCCTCAACGTGACGGGCCAGCTGGCCACACCGTCCGGGCCAGGGGCGATCAGGCCCAGATCGAGGGTGCTGACTGCTTCCAGCACGCCCGCGCCGGGGGGCACGGGGTTGGGAACCAGGGTGGGTGGACGGTCCCCGCTCAGCACCTCGGTCACCAGGGCATTGTCCGCCGCGTCGGCGCGGGTCCGCAGATCGTTCAGGATGCGGCTGACGCGCACGCCCTCGTTGGCGATCCAGTCGATGGCGCTGTCGGGATCGCCGGGTTGCAGCGGCTGACCGTCGCGCCGCAGGGTGCGGCCCTGGCTGTCCGTGCGCGGCACGCCGCTGTGGTGCAGCGCCACCACCTCCCAGGCGTCGTTGAACACAGGGCTGCCGCTGCTGCCGGGGGCGGTGTCGGTCTCGTAGTGCAGAAAGTCGGGCAGCAGATCGATCAATCGGTTCTCGCGCAGGGCCACCTGCTTGGTCTCGCCGCCGGGGTGCTGCACGATGCTCAGGGCCTCGCCCAGCACGGTCTTGTCGGTGCTGGCAATCAGCGGCAGCCAGCCGTAGGCCGCCGTGTCGCCGCGCACCGCCACCAGCGAGTAATCCAGCGCCTCCGAGGTCACGAACAGCGTGTCGGGGTCCAGGGCCAGGGTGACCGGCGTGGCCAGTTCGCCGCCGGGCAGCAGTTCGTAATTGAACTCGATCACTGCCAGCCGGGCGGTGGCCGCGTTCTCCAGCACGTGGTGGTTGGTCAGGATGGCGCGCGGACTGCACAGCCAGCCGGTGCCGAAGCCCACCGTGCGGCCCCGCGCGTCTTTCAGGACCACCCGGCCCACCGCCCGCGACGCGCTGCGGGCCAGATCCAGATACGCCACGCCCACCAGATCGTTCGCGCCCAGCACCCGTTCGGTCTGAATACGGGGCTTGCCGGGCAGCCGCTCGGTGACGGCCGCCATGGTCTCGCGGCCCTCGGCCAGCGCACAGGCGTCGGTGTGGGGCACCCCCAGGCGGGTCAGGCGGGCTTCCAGGCGCTCGGCCGTATTGGCCGCCATCGGGCCGCCCACGATCAGGCGCTCGTGCGTGCGCGCCCGTTCGCTGTCGCGGCTGACAAAGCGGGCGTGGGTCTGTTCCAGCACCTCGGGCGGAATGTCCATGCCGGTAGCGTAGCGGACGGGCATGAGCTGAGCGGCGGCAGGCGGTTAGCGGTCCAGCGGCACCCCGTTGTACGTCCAGACCGTGCCCACCACCGGGTCACCCCCCTGGACGGTCAGGCGATCAGCATCGGTCCGATCTTGCCCGCTCACGACCTCGCTGGTGACGGTGATCAGGTTCCAGCCCGCCCGGAGTTGCACGTTGATGCTGGTGGCCCGTTGCCATCTGGTTCCGGTGACGACAGACTGGCCCGAGCAGACCTGCGTGCCCACCACGCGCAGATCGCGGTCCACGTACAGCGCCCGTACCTCACTGTTCCCGGCCTGTCGCCGCAGTTCTGGAACGCGAACCGGCGGGCTGAGCTGCGGGCGCAGGGACGCAGATGCAGGCCCCTGCCGGATCAGGCGGAGGGTCGGCAGTTCAAAGGCGCGCACGGCAGCGTCGGAGAGTTGAAGGTCCTGCCCCGCACAGCCATTCTCCGGTCCCACCGGGCCAAGGAGTGCGGAGACCGCCGTCCTCTGCAGCGGCAGCGGTGCGGTTGTGGACACGCGGAAGGCACCAGCATCAGACACCGAACCGATCACAGTCTGCGGCGCGGCATACCGCTCCAGCACGATCTCTGCCGTCAGGCCCGCAGGCCAGTCCTCCACCTGACCGCTGAGGTTGAGGGTCTGCCCCAGCGCACTCTCGCGCAGCTGGGGCAGTGGCCCCGGCGTGACGACGGTCTGCTGGCAGCCCACCAGCAGCAGGCCCAGCAGGCCCATGAAGATTCGATTCATACGGCGAAGATAGCTGGGCAGACGGGTCAATGTGACCCCACCTGCGGCGCTGCATTCGCCCTGACGCGCTCCTCCTGCAGCCACCCGGCCCAGACGCCCAGTTGTCCCACGCCCGCCACCCCGCAGCGGGCCTTGAACGGCAGACCTGAAGCAGTCGTCCACTGGCTCAGAGGATGCGTGGGACCATACACGTCCGGGTCACGGTTTTGGGCTGCCAGTCCAGCATCGAGACACGCACCCACAGCCTGCCTTGAAAAGCGCCGGCCCGTCACGGCGCTCAGGAATCGGGCGGCCTGATTCAGCTCTTGACTGCTGAGTCTGGTTCCCGTGCGGGCCGAAAGCTTGAGCAGCCGCGTGTTGCTGATCCAGCCTTCCGGGCGCACGTCCACTTCCAGCGTCCAGCCCTGGCCCACGCGGTAGCGGTGCCACTGACCGTCGGGCCAGCCCACCGTGTTGAAGTCGTTCGGGCGAACAGCCAGCAGACGGCATCCGCTGGAACGGCAAAAATCGGTGTTCGGCACGTCCACCGCGCGGCCCAGTCAGGCGGCCTCCGTCTGACTGCCGCCTGCAAAACCGGCGCCTGAGCAGGCCAGCAGGAATGCCAGCATTCGTCTCCAGATCAGGCGGAGATTTTCCACGATCAAGGCGTGAAGAGAGGGCCGGATCAAATGACCCGGCCCCCACCGTCTATTTCCGAACCCAGCGATCTGAACTTAGCGAACCGCTTTGCCCAGCACTTCCTTCCCGCCCAGGTACGCCCGCAGCGCCGGCGGCACGCGAATGGTGCCGTCCGCCTGCTGGTGGTTTTCCAGCAACGGCACCAGAATGCGCGGCGTGGCGATGCCGGTGTTGTTGAGGGTGTAGGCGTAGGTCAGCTTGCCGTCCTCGTCGCGGTAGCGCAGTCCGGTGCGCCTTGCCTGCCAGTCGCCCAGATAGCTGCAACTGTGCGTCTCGCGGTAGAGGTTCTCGCTGGGCACCCAGCTTTCCAGGTCATACATCAGCACCTTGCCCGCACCCATGTCGCCGGTACAGTTCTGCACCACGCGGTACGGCAGTTCCAGCGCGGTTAGCAGCTCCTCGGCGTTCTTCAGAATCTTGTCGAACCACTCCAGCGCCTCGGCCTCGTCAGCGCGGCACAGCACGTACTGCTCGACCTTGCGGAACTCGTGGACGCGGATCAATCCGCGCACGTCCCGCCCCGCCGAACCCGCCTCGCTTCGGAAGGCCGCGCTGATGGCGGCGTAGGTGATCGGCAGGGCCGCGAGCGGCAGCTGCTCCCCGGCGTACAGGCTGTTCACCGGCACCTCTGCCGTGCCGGCCAGCATCAGCTCGTCGCCCTCAATCTTGTAGACCTGATCCTCGCCGCCGGGGAAGTGGCCGCTGCCCACGAAAGCCTCGGGCCGGACCAGGGCGCTGGTGCTCAGCGGCGTGAAGCCGCGCGCCGTCAGGAAATCCAGCGCGAACATCTGCACCGCCATCTCCAGCAGCACCGCCTCGCCCTTGAGCAGGTAGCTGCGGCTGCCCGACACCTGTGCCACCCGCTCGGGATCGCTCCAGCCCTGGCGTTCCAGCAGCTCGACGTGATCCAGCGGCGTGAAGGCAAAATCGGGCAGCGTGCCCTCGCGCCGCAGCTCCACGTTCTCGGAGTCGTCTGCGCCCACCGGCACGCTGTCCAGCGGAATGTTCGGCACGCGCAGCAGCAGTTGCCGCAGCTGTTCCTCGTGAGCACGCAGCGCCGGTTCCAGCGCCTTGATTTCCTCGCCCAGTTCCTTACCCTTCACGATTAAAGCGGGGCGTTCGGCAGGCGTGGCTTTCGGGACAGCCTTGGCGTTGGCGTTGCGCTCGGCCTGCATGGCCTCGACACGCTGCTTGACGCCCAGCAGTTCGTGGTCCAGCGCCAGCAGTTCGTCCAGATCAAGGTTGATGCCCTTCACTTTAATGGCGTGCTTGACGGCCCCGGCGTTCTCACGGATAAATTTCAGATCTAACATCTACTCGGCCTCGACGGTGCGGGGCACGCGAATAAAGCCGTCCTGGGTCTCGGGGGCCAGCGCCTCGATCACCGAGGCCGGAAACGCCCCACCGGGCACGTCGTCGCGCAGCACGTTCACCAGCGTCACCGGGCGCTGCATTTCCTCCACGCCGTCCGTATCCACGTCCCGCAGTTGCTCGAAGTAGCCCAGCACGCGCACGAGGTCCTGGGTCATGGCTTCGCGCTCGTCGGGGGTCAGTTCCAGCCGCGCGAGGCTGGCGAGATGGTCCATCTGGGCCGCGTCAATCATGGGGGGCAGTATAGATTCCCGGCGCGGCGAGTGACTGCTTTGTGCCGGACGCGCCCCATGCAGACAGAGCAGCACCACAGAGGCGACGGACAGCCGGTCGACGTCAGCTCGCCTCCAGGGTTGCCATCGCGGCACCTGGCCTCGCACCGCGGAGGGCCGCCGTCAGAAGAGGTTCAGCGATGGTCCCAGCCGACATGGACCAGAGGCCAGGGCCAAGCAAGGGGCAAAACCATAATCTGGAATTGAGAAAGTTCACATTGACACCCTGCATCAGGCGGTGTAGCCTGCCGCAATCACAATTACGTACGCGTGGAACCGCTTCCGAGGGGAAGTGCCAGAGCTGGGTCCGCCCAGCACATTCACGCAGGAGGATTCATGAAGAAAGCTATTGCACTTGTCAGCTTGACCGCCGCCATCGCCGCTTCCAGCCAGGCCGGAGCCGTGCAGGTGACCCTGGCCTGCGGCACCGTGGGCCAGGAACTCCAGCTTTGCAAGGACGGCGCGGCGCGCTGGGCCAAGAAGACCGGCAACACCGTCAAGGTCTTCGAGAGCCCCAACCTGACCAACGACCGCCTGGGCCTGTATCAGCAGCAGCTGGCCGCCAAGAGCGACGCCATCGACGTCTACCAGCTCGACATCATCTGGCCCGGCCTGCTGTCCCAGCACTTCGTGGACCTGAAGGGCAAGATTCCGGCCGCCGAAGTCAACGCGCACTTCAAGAGCATCATTGCCGCCGACACCGTGGACGGCAAGCTGGTGGCCATGCCGTGGTTCACCGACGCCGGTCTGCTGTATTACCGCACCGACCTGATGAAAAAGTACGGCTACAACGCCGCGCCCAAGACCTGGACCGAACTGTCCACCATGGCCAAGAAGATCGAGGACGGCGAGAAGAAGGCCAACTCCACCTTCACCGGTTTCGTGTTCCAGGGCAAGAACTACGAGGGCCTGACCTGTGACGCGCTGGAGTGGCTGGTGTCCTTCGGCGGCGGCACCATCGTCGATGACAGCGGCAAGATCACCGTCAACAACGCCAACGCCGCCAAGGCGCTGGACACTGCCGCCAGCTGGGTCAAGACCATCAGCCCCGCAGGCGTGACCACCTACGGTGAGGAAGAGGCACGCGGCATCTTCCAGTCGGGCAACGCGGCGTTCATGCGCAACTGGCCCTACGCCTGGGCCCTCGGCCAGAGCGACGACAGCAAGGTTAAGGGCAAGATCGGCGTGGCGCCCCTGCCCAGCGGCGGCAACGGCAACGCGGCCACCCTGGGCGGCTGGAACCTGGGCGTCAGCATGTACAGCAAGAACCAGGCCGCCGCCATCGATCTGGTGCGTTTCCTGACCAGCGCGGACGAGCAGAAGATCCGCGCCATCGAGGGAGCGTACAACCCCACCCGCCCCGCGCTGTACAAGGACCAGGCCGTGCTGAAGGCCAACCCCTTCTTCGGCAGCCTGCTGGACGTGTTCACCAGCGCGGTGGCCCGTCCCTCCGGCCCCACCAAGCTGAAGTACAACCAGGTCTCGCAGGCCTTCGCGGGCGCCGTCAGCGACGTGCTGGCAGGCAAGACCAAGGGCGCGGCCGCCGTCAAGAAGCTGGAAACGGACCTGGCCCGCATCAAGGGCCGCGGCTGGTAAGCGCGGCCTCCTCTCCCCTCACCGCAAGGTGACCTGGGGACGCCCGCTTGTATACGGGGCGTCCCCTTCTCTGTGAAGGTGGCCCTGAAAGTACGGTCCGGGCACCCCGCAACAAAGAAGACCCACAACAACTGATTCTCCCGCCTTTTTTGCACGAATCACTTCAAACTCAGACCGGAATAGAGCGTTAAGCTACAGATTCCAGATCAGACCCGCCGCCCACCGACGCCGCCCATTTCTTCCGAGCAGTGCCGGGGGTCCCGTTTCTTTTGGGGAACCCCACCTTTCAGGGACAAGGAGGCCGTAAACCATGACCATCAACGCCCCCGCCAAGCCTCCAGGCGCGCCGCCGGCCCGTGCCCGCCGGACCCCCGGCATCGAGGCCTCCCGCGCCCGCACCGCCATCATCCTGCTGCTGCCCACCCTGATCGCCATCGCGCTGGTGGCGGGTTTTCCGCTGTACCGCACGATCTTCTTCTCGGCGCAGGAAGCCAACCTGACCACGCCGGACCAGTCCGTCTTCGTGGGCCTGCAGAATTTCTGGTTCACCACCGCTGAGGGCATCGGGCTGGGCTTCATGCAGGACCCGCAGTGGTGGACGGCGGTGCGCAACACCCTGATCTTCACGGTGTTCTCGGTGTTTCTGGAAACCGTGTTCGGCATGATCATCGCGCTGGTGGTCAACAGCGCCTTTGCTGGACGGTCCTTCCTGCGCACCGCC
Source organism: Deinococcus radiopugnans ATCC 19172 (assembly GCF_006335125.1). NCBI lineage: Bacteria > Thermotogati > Deinococcota > Deinococci > Deinococcales > Deinococcaceae > Deinococcus > Deinococcus radiopugnans. The sequence goes on along the minus strand of NZ_VDMO01000011.1, from coordinate 95,065 downwards.
ATGCTGATTCCCTGGGCGATTCCCACGGTGGTCTCGGCGCAGATGTGGGCCTACATGTACAACGACTCCTTCGGGCTGATCGGCCAGGGACTGCTGGGCGGTCAGGCGCTGCTGGCCGACTCCTCGACGGCGATCTGGGCCATGATCGCGGTGGACGTGTGGAAAACCACGTCGTTCATGGCGCTGCTGATCCTGGCGGGGCTGCAAAGCCTGCCCGGCGACATGTACGAGGCCGCCGACATGGACGGCGCGAGCAAGTGGACCCAGTTCTGGCGCATGACCCTGCCGCTGCTGCGGCCCGCGCTGCTGGTGGCGCTGGTGTTCCGCAGCCTGGACGCGCTGCGGGTCTTCGACATCATGTACGTGATGCTGGGGGCCAACGTGGCGGCCAGCACCAGCATGACCGGCTACGCCCGTCAGCAGCTGATCGACAACCAGCTGCTCGGCACCGGCAGCGCCGTGTCGGTGGCGATTTTTATCATCATCATGGCGATTGTGGTCATCTACGTGACCGCCTTCCGCGTGAAGTTCGACTGAGGAGGCAGACATGAACCTGAAGCGCACCAACCCCGGCCTGTTCTACCTCCAGCGGACGCTGTTCTACCTGCTGGTGATCGTGATCGCCGTGTACCTGCTGTTTCCCTTCGCCTGGGCCGTGCTGACCAGTTTCCGCCGGGCCGCCGATCTGTTCCTGCCGCCGCTGCAGTTCATCGCCGCGCCCACCACCATCGACAACTACACGCAGGTGCTGAACAACCCCAGCTTCCGGCGCGGGCTGCTGTTCAGCACCATCGTGGCGGTGGGGGCCGTTGCGGTCAGCCTGCTGTTCGGCTCTTTTGCCGCCTACGCGCTGGGGCGTTTCCGCTTCCGGGGCAAGCAGTTCATCATGTACATCATCCTGGCGGTCAGCGTGTTTCCGCAGATCGCCGTGCTGGGCGGCCTGTTCACGCTGATTACGCGCTTTGGGCTGTTCGACAACCCGATCGGCCTGATGGTCTCGTACCTGATCTTCACCATTCCGTTCACGGTCTGGGTGCTGACCTCCTTCGTGCGCGACATTCCCGGCGAACTGGAGGAGGCGGCGCTGGTGGACGGCGCCAGCCCGCTGCAAACGCTGTTCCGGGTGCTGTTCCCGGTGATGATGCCGGCGCTGGTGACCACCGGGCTGCTGGCCTTCATCAACGCCTGGAACGAGTACCTGTTCGCCCTGACCTTTATGAGCACCAACCGCACCGTACCCGTGGTGATCGCCAACTACTCCGGCGCCTCGCAGTTCGATCAGCCGTGGGGGCCGATCATGGCCGCGAGCATCGTGGTCACCATTCCGCTGATCGCCCTGGTGCTGATCTTCCAGCGCAACATCGTCTCCGGCCTGACGGCAGGTGCGGTCAAGGGCTGAGTCTCGCCACATTTTCAAGAGCCGCCTCGCCGGGTGCATGGCGAGGCGGCTTTCGTCTGACCGGTGCTCAGTTCAGGGGCCTGATTCGTTCCGGTTCCGCGCCCGCATACGTGTCGGCCACGTCACGCAGCATCCGGCGGGCCAGGGTGATCAGGGCGTCCTCGCCGGTCTGTTCCAGGCGGAAGCAGCCGCTCTCGCCGTACTCGCCCTGAAAGGCCCCGTCCACCCGGCGCACGCGCACCAGCACCTCGCACAGGCCCAGCCGCAGCCACGCGGCGTGGAAGCCCCCGCTGGGCACCGGGCGCAGGCGATTGGCCGGATCGGTGGTGAAGTCCAGCGTCACGTTGTTCAGCGGCAGGCCCGGCCCGCTGGCCGTCCGCAGGGCGTGGTACAGCGCGTTGAGAAAAGCCTCGCAGGCCTGCGCCTCGGCCTGACGCGCGTGGGCATGCCGGCGGATCGCGGCCTGAAGCTCGTCGAATTCACTCACTGGCAGACGCTCGTGGCGGGCATGTCGGCCCTGTTCATACCACGCCGCTGCGGGAGAAACCAGCGCGGGGCGGCCGCATTGACGTTATGCTGCCGGCCGTGACCCCGGCTCCCGTGCTTTTCATCTCCAACGGCACCGCCGAAGACCTGATCGGGGCGCGGCTGGCCGCCCTGCTGGGGCGACGGACCCTGTACGCCCCGCTGGTGGGCGAGGGACGGGCCTACGCCGGCCTCCCGGAAGCGCGGCGGGTGGGACGCGTGCTGCGGCTGCCCAGTGGGGGCTTTCCGTTTGGCAGCCTGCCCAACCTGCGCTCAGACCTGCGCGCCGGGCTGATCGGCGAGTCGCTGGGGCAGTGGAGAGACGCCGCACGCGGGGCCAGCGGTGCGGGGGCCGTCGTCGTGGTGGGCGACGCCTACGCGCTGATGGTGGGCACGCTGGCGGCCAGGATCAACCGGCGGCCCCTGCTTCACGTCCAGCCGCTGCTGAGCGCGCAGTACCTGGAGGGCCTGGACCTGCGGGGAACGCTGCGGGAACTGAATGCCCTGGGGGCCAATCGGCCCTTGCCCTACGAACTGCGGCTGGCCCGCAGGGCACAGGCCGTCTTCGTGCGCGACGCCGCCACCCAGGCGTACTACCGGCGGCGCGGCGTGCCGGCCCGCTTCGCCGGCAGTTTCGCGATGGACGTGCTGCCCGCCCCGGAACGTGAGCTGCACGTTCCGGCGGGCCGCCCGGTGCTGGCCCTGCTGCCCGGTTCGCGGGACGACCACCGCGAGAGCCTGTCCACCATGCTGCGGGCCGCCGCCCTGTTGCCCCAGGTCACGCCCGTGGTGGCGTGGCCGCATCCCTGGGCCACCGTGGCGCTGCCCAGTGGCTGGACCCTGGAAGTGGCTAGCGACACCGAGGCCACGGCGCGGGGCGAGGGAGCTGGCGTGAGCCTGCAGCGCGGGGCCTTCGGCGCGGTGGCGCGGGCGGCGGACGTGGCCATCGGGACCGCGGGCACGGCGAACGAGCAGCTGGCCGGGCTGGGGGTGCCGGTGATCGCCTTTGCCACGCGTGGTCCGCAGTACACCGCAGGGTTTGCGCGGCGACAGGGCCGGCTGCTGGGCGCGGCACTTCAGGTGGTGGACGCGCATCCGGCCGCGCTGGCGGCGGCGGTCAACGGCTTGCTGGAAGACCCGTCGCGGCGGGCGCAGGCGGCTGTGGCCGGACTGGGCCGCATCGGTCCCGCCGGTGCGCTCCCCGTGATCGCGGCGGAGATTGAGGTCCTGGCCGAGGGGGTTTGGCCTCGCCACCCGGGGCCGGCAGTCTGAACACCCAACCTGCCGCGCCTTCCAGCGGTTCGGGGAACCTTTTGCGCGCCCGGCACGTACTCTCAGTGTTGGCGGATTCAGGCGGCGCGTGGTAAAATCGAAGACTGCCTTGAGGCGGGCGCTGACCCGCAAATGCGTTTGCTAGACTGGCGCGTTCCGGCATCCGGTCTGATTCTTGACGACCTGAGTTCCGCCTTCCCCCGATTGACCCATTCTCTTGCCGCAGGAGGCCGCATGGCAGAGTCCAACAAAGCAGTACCCGAGCCCTCAACTGACATCCCGCAGGCCGCTCCCAAGCCCGCCGACAAGAAGGCGCGGACCCGTGTAGGCGGCGCCAAACCAGCGGCGGCCAGGGCGGCCCCAGCCAAGGAAATTCCTGCCAAGGAAGCCCCGGCCAAGCCCGTGGCCGCGAAGAAGCCGGCGGCCAAGAAGGCAGCAGCCGAAGGCGACGCCCCGGTTAAGGCCGCCGCCAAGAAGCCTGCGGCCAAAAAAGCCTCAGACGCCACGGCGGAACCGAAAGCCAAGGCCCCGGCCAAGAAGGCCGCCAGCGCGGGCAAAGCCGCCGAAGCCGCGGCTCCGGCCAAGGCCGACAAAAAGGCTGCCGCTGCGCCCAAAGCCCCGGCGGGCAAGGCGGCAGGCAAGGCGAACACCGCGCCCAAGGTCAGCGTGGCCGACAAGCCGTATTACGCCCACCCCGGCATTCAGGAGTTGCTCAAGACCGGCAAGGCCGCGGGCGTGCTGGCCTCCGAGGACATTGCCACCGCGCTGGCCACCGCGCTGGAAGCCAACGGTCTCGACCCGGAGAACCCGGAAAACGCCGACGCCTTCGAGGACCTGCAGCTGTACCTGGCCGCCCAGAACATTGAGGTTCAGGACGCCGACGAGGACGACGAGGAAGAGGCTGAGGACGAGGAAGCCGAGGACGGCCCCGCTGCCGCCCGCGCCACCAACCAGCCCGACGACGAGGAAAAGTACTTCGACGACATGCCGCGCGCCGTCAGCAATGACCCGGTGCGCCAGTACCTGCATGAAATCGGACGGGTGCCGCTGCTGACGCTGGAAGAGGAAATCGCGCTGGCCCGCCGCATCGAGGAAGGCGAGGAAGCCCGCAAGATTCTGGAAGAAGAACTGGAGATGGAAGACCGCGCCCGCCGCCGCCAGATGCGTCAGGTGGAAGACGGTGCGGCGGCCCGCCAGGGGCTGATCGAGGCCAACCTGCGTCTGGTGGTGTCCATTGCCAAGAAGTACACCGGACGTGGCCTGGGCTTCCTCGACCTGATTCAGGAGGGCAACCAGGGTTTGATCCGCGCGGTAGAGAAGTTCGAGTACCGCCGCCGCTACAAGTTCTCCACCTACGCCACGTGGTGGATCCGGCAGGCCATCAACCGCGCCATCGCCGATCAGGCGCGCACCATCCGCATTCCGGTGCACATGGTGGAAACCATCAACAAGCTGACCCGCACCGCCCGGCAGCTGCAGCAGGAACTCTCGCGCGAGGCGACGCACGAGGAGATCGCCGAGGCGATGGGGCCGGGTTGGGACGCCAACAAGGTGGAAGAGGTCCAGAAGGTCAGCCAGGAGCCGGTGTCGCTGGAAACGCCCATCGGCGACGAGAAGGACAGCTTCTACGGCGACTTCATTCCCGACGACAACCTGGATTCCCCGGTGGACAACGCCGCCAAGACCCTGCTCTCCGAGGAGCTGGAAAAGGCCCTGTCCAAGCTGACCGAGCGCGAGGCGATGGTCCTGAAGTTCCGCAAGGGTCTGGTGGACGGGCGCGAGCACACGCTGGAGGAAGTGGGCCAGCGCTTCAACGTCACCCGCGAACGCATTCGCCAGATTGAAAACAAGGCGCTGCGCAAGCTGAAGTACCACGAGAGCCGCACCCGCAAGCTGCGCGACTTCCTGGACTGAGCGACACCTCCTGCCACGCTGCCCCCGACTCCGGTCTGGGGCGGTTTTTTGTGGTGTCGGGCTGTGAGGAGACCTTTCATACGGATTCCGTTTGTTTCGTGTAGAAATCGGGACAGCTCCGATTTCTACACTCCACGTCCGGAACCCGTTTTTCTCCTGCTCGCTTCGCTCGGATTTCTAGGTGTTTTCAACACCTTTCAATCGGAGTCCGTATCACTCCTGTCCCCCCTGGACCTCCCAACACCGCAGGCGGGTCTGCTTGAGAGCAACCCAGTCAAGCAGTTTCGGCTCCGCTGCGGGGCGGCAGACGGATCAGGCGACACCCTTCCGATCACAGCGGCCCCAATGACGGCAACTTTTTCCCAGCCGGGCGCGTATTCTCCAGTTGAGATGACCTGTGGGGAACCCTGTTGACCGCCGCGCCGCGTGAGGAACCGTGGCTCGACGCGCCCGCGCGGGTCTCGTGGCGGGCCTACGGGCTGGCGCTGCTGCCCCTGTCGGCCGCAGGCTGGCTGCCATGGTGGGGCACGGCGCTGCTGTGCGTGCTGTTCGCCCTGGCAGTGCGCTGGCCTCGCTGGGAAGAGGCCCGCCTGCTGCTGAGTCTGCTGGTGGTGGGCGGCGCGGCGGTGGCCCTGGCCCCGGCAGCCCTGGCCGCCGGCCGGACGGCGCTGGTGGGCCTCGCCCTGCACTACCTGGCGCTGTTTTTTGTGGCACTGGCCCTGAACTGGGCCGCGAGCCGCGTCAGTGATGGTCTGCGGCGCAGCCGGACGGCCCTGCTCGCGCCGCTGGTGATCGGGCTTCTGGCCCCGCAGCCGGGGCTGCTTCTGGCGCTGGCCGGGGGACTGCTGGCCGTGCCGGGCCGTGACGAGCGCATGGGCCGCCGCCCGGAAAAACCGACGTCGCGTGTGTGGTGGGTGGTCGGCGCAGCCCTGGCTGCCCTGCTTCTGGTCAGCATGCTGCTGCCGCGTCCAGCGGTGAACTGGGCGGCGCTGGGCGAACCGACCCCACCGCCAGTCACCATTCAGGCTCCGCCACCGGCCAACCAGCCGCCTCCTACAGACCTGAGCCAGACCCCCGCCGCCCCGGACACGCCCGGCCTGCAGTTGCCGTTCCAGCTCAGCATAGACAACGTCTATCTGCCCATCGACGCGATCCTGCTGGGAGGCCTGTTGCTGCTGCTGGCGGGCGGCGCGCTGATGTTCAGGTTCCGCCGCGAACCGGGCCACCGGCCCCGGCTGACTGAAGTGCTGATGGTGGCCGGGCTGCTGCTGACCGGGGCGCTGTGGCTGGCGGCGGGCGTGCTGCTGTCCGGCGGGGACGGCGGCGGTGCGGCAGTGGCACAGGCACCTGCCCCAGGCGGGGGCAACGCCCTGGCCGAACTCCTGAGCAACATCACCGGGCGGCGGCAGATCGACATCAGCGGTTTTGTGCAGGCCCTGCTGTGGTTGAGCCTGCTGGTGCTGTTTGGCCTGGCCGCAGCGCTGGCGTGGCTGAACTGGGCGCAGCCCAGAGAGCGGGGGGAAGACGGAGAACCTGCCGTCAACCCAGTCACCGCTTCCGCCATGGCCAGCCAGCCGGCGCTGCACCGTGTTCGCCTCGCCTACCGGCAGGCCGAGGAGGCGCTGCGGCAGCATGGGCGCGGCCGTCGGGCCGCCGAGACTCCAGCTGGTTACGCGGCCCGGCTCGCCGGCACCGAGGCGGCGCTGGCCGGGCCGCTGGCGGTGCTGACCCGCGCCTACGGACCGGTGCGCTACGGCGGACGCGTGACCGACGAGGACGCCGCCCTGGCTGAAGCCGCGGCCCACGAACTGTCCACGGTCCTGCCGGACCTGCCGCCGCCACATGACCCGCTGGCCGACGACGCCCCCCATTCCCCTGAACACAAGGACCAGCCATGACCGATTCTCCCATCTCCCAACCGTTCGCCCGCACCGTTCTGGACAACATCGCCCACGTGCTGGTGGGCAAGGCCGAGGTCGCCGGGCTGGCGCTGGCCGGCGTGCTGGCCGGCGGCCACGTGCTGCTGGAAGACGCTCCCGGCACCGGCAAGACCATGCTGGCCCGCGCCCTGGCCGTCAGCCTGGGCCTGGGCTTTACCCGCGTGCAGTTCACCCCCGATCTGCTGCCCGGCGACGTGACCGGCGTCAGCGTGTATCGCCCGGCCACCGGCACCTTCGAGTTCGTGCCGGGGCCGATCTTCACGGGCGTGCTGCTGGCCGACGAGATCAACCGCGCCACCCCCAAGACCCAGTCCGCGCTGCTGGAGGCGATGGGCGAGGGTCAGGTCACCGAGTCCGGCGTCACGCACACCCTGACGCAGCCGTTCGTGGTGATCGCCACCCAGAACCCCATCGAGAACGAGGGCACCTACCGCCTGCCGGAAGCGCAGCTGGACCGCTTTCTGTTGCGCCTGTCGGTGGGCTATCCCACGCTGGAGGAAGAGATGAAGATGCTCTCGCGCCTGCAGGGGCAGCACCCGATCCACACGCTGGACGCGGTGGCCGCCCCCGCCGATCTGCTGGCGGCCCGGCGTGAGGTTCAGGCCGTGTACGTCTCCGAGGACCTGCGGCGCTACATCTCCGCGCTGTCGGCCCGCACGCGCTCGCATTCCGCCGTGGCGCTGGGCGGCGGCCCGCGGGCCAGTCTGGCGCTGCAGGGGGTGGCGCAGGCGCTGGCGTGGATGGAGGGGCGCGGCTACGTAGGTCCCGACGACGTGCAGCGGGCCGCGCCGGGTGTGCTGGCCCACCGCCTGAGCCTCAGGATCGAGGCGCGGCTGCAGGGCCTGCCCGCCGAGGAAGTGGTGCGCGAGGTCCTGCGCTCCGAGCCGGTGCCGGTGGAAGCCGCGCCGCCGCAGGCCGAGACTGCCGCCGCCCGGTGAGTCTGCTGTCTGCCGCCCTGCTGTGGCTGGCTGTTCTGGGTGGGCTGGCCGCGCTGCTGTGGTGGGCCTACCGCCGACCGCCGCAGGTGACCCTGACCCGCGAGGTGCCGCCCAACGGCTTCCAGGGCACCCGCCTGCCGCTGACCGTGCGGCTGGGGCTGCGCAGCCGCCTCCCGGTGCGCTACCTGATCGAGGATCCGACGCCGCGCACGGTGGTCGCCGACTCGGCGGTGCGGCGATCCGGCGAACTGCTGGGTGAGGCCGAACTGGACCTCCGCGCCACCCTGACCCTCAACAGCCGGGGCGTCTACGACTGGCCCGGCGCCACGCTGCACTGGGCCGATCCGCTGGGCCTGTTCTGGCGCAGCGTGCCCATTGCCGCCGCCCAGCGACTGGCGGTTTTTCCCAGCCCCCACGGTCTGCGCCTGCCGGACCTGCTGCGCCCGCTGCTGTCCGAGGGCGGCCTGAGCCGTCAGCTGGGGCTGGACGATCCCATCAGCCTGCGCAGCGTGCGGGAGTACGCCTCCGGCGATCCGCCGGGCCGTATCCACTGGCGCTCCAGCGCCCGCACCGGTACCCTGTCGGTGCGTGAACCCGAGCGCACGGCGGCCAGCAGCGTGACCGTGTACCTGGACGTGAGCAGCGGCGGTGACGTGTTCACCGAAAGTGCCGTGCGTCTGGCGGCCAGTCTGGTGCATGAAGCGCTGGCGCTGGAACTGCCCGTCTCGGTGGCGACCAACGGGGGAGCGACGCCCACCGGCCGCCACGCCGAAGCCCTGCACGCGGCCCTGCTGCGGCTGGCCCAGCTGCAGCCCGATCCGGCCCCGCCGACCATTCCGCCCACCCGCACCGGGGGCAACCTGATCATCCTGAGTGCCAGCCCCGCGCCCGCGCTGATTGCCGGGGCCATGCGGGCGCGGGCCACCGCCAGCCGGGTGGCCATCGTCGCCATGCCCGAGGGCTTTTACCTGGAACCCGGCGAGACGCCGCGCCGTCAGTGGGTGGCTGCCCCCGACTCGGTCCGGAATCTGGAACGTCAGGCCGGGGTGCTGGCGGGGGCCGGCATCCTGGTGTTCGTGCTGCGCGGCAACCAGAGTGTCCTGCGGCTCGGCGGCTGAACTTCGCGGCCTGCCGCGCAACTTTCGCCAAGATGAAGGAAGCTCTCAGGCCCGTTCTCAGGCCCGCTTGGTAGCGTAGGACCATGACCCAGAATGATGACCGCCACGGCGGGACGCCCGCGCCCACCACCCCGGAAACCGGCGACAAGCACGAACCCACCAACGTGGAACTGCAGTTCATGGGGCACACCGACGTCCGCGAGGAGCTGGACGCCGAGGTGCAGGCCGAGAGCCACGAGTCCGACGAGTACCGGGAACGCGGCATGGACAAGCAGGACGTGGCCGTCGCGCAGACCATGGACGCCAGCGATCCGCCCAGCACCAATATGGGTGACGCCGACGAAGAAATGACCCCCTGAATCGGGCCACCGCCGCGACGTCAGTCCCGCGTGGCCGCCAGTACCTTGAATCCGCCCGCACGCGCCAGTTCGCGTGACGGACCGATATCGCGCAGTGGAGTTTCGTAGGGCAGCGGCTCGTTCGCCACCAGATACAGCGTGCCGCCCGGTTTCAGGCGGCGTGAGGCAGCGGCCAGGAATTCCAGCGCCACGTCCAGCACCACGCCGCGCCCGACGTGGAAGGGCGGGTTGGTCAGGATGAGATCGAAGGTCTGCTCCCCCAGCGCCGAGTCCACGTCCGAGTGGAGCACCTCGCCCTCCAGCCTATTCGCCTCCAGCGTCAGGCGCGAACTGCGGACGCTTTGCAAGTCACCGTCCACCAGAGTGACGTTTGCGCCGCGCCCCGCCGCCCAGGCACCGATCAGCCCCGCGCCGCAGCCCAGATCGAGCACCCGCTGCCCGGAGAGTTCCAGGCCATCCAGCGTTTCGAGCAGCAGGGCCGTGGCCTTGTCTGCCTTCCCCGCGCTGAACACGCCGGGCAGACCCACCACCTGAACGCCGAAGGCCCCGTACTGTTCGGCCTCTGGCAGCGGCGGCGTGGGGCCGGGGCGGCGCACCAGCCGGGCCACCCGCATGCCCCCGTCGCGGGCCACCGTCTCCCCTGTCCCGAAGGCCGCGCCCGCCGCCCGCACGTAGCGGTCAAAGCCCTTGTCGCGGTCACCGGCCAGGTACAGCGTGCCCCCCGGCGGCGTCTGCGCGTGCGCCCAGGCGATCTGCGCCGAGATGTAGGCGTTGCCCCGGTCTCCGGCCAGCGTCAAGGCCACGGTGCGCGCCCGCTCGGGCCAGCGTTCGGCCAGCGCGTCGCCTGGAACAGCGGCCAGCGGCGCGTAGCCGGCGGCCTCCAGGGCGGTTAGGGCCGCCGCCGAACCCTCCACCGCCCGCAGGGTCACGCCAGGCAGACTGCCCAGCAGGCCGCCCGCCGCCGTCAGATCCAGCACCTCGCCGGAGACGCGGTCTTTGCGCATGGTCTGCGCCAGCAATTCCTGGGCGGCCTCCACGCCAGGAAACCCACGCACACCGGGCTTGGTGAGGGCACTCAGCCCTTCGAGTCGCTGACCGAGCTTCGCGGGCCGAACCTCGAAGTAGTTTCCGCCGTCCGCGCTGTCCTCACGGGCCGGCGGACGGGCAATTCTGATTTTCTGCTTCTTGCGGCCAGTCACACCCCTCCATGTATCACATGACGCTGCGCTTCAGGGTCACTCAAGGGCAACCCAAGGCCGTTCACATGCGCCGCACAGGCCCGGCGTCCATGCTGAAGAGGCCAAACAATCCAACCTGACCGGGTGAAGTCAGGCACGGCTGCCCCACAGCAGAGTGGGGCTTTTTTCTGCCCTCAGGCTCGCTCGTCCGTGACGCCCATGCCCTCGTGATCGACGGCCACGGAGAACTCGTCCAGACGCATCGCAAACCGACGCTGGAAGTCCGACTTCAGCTCGGCTAGATCGTCCACCCCCTCACCACGAACCGTCAGGCCCAGGCGATCGGCGCCCGCCTGTGACCACAGCCGCAGCGTGTGCTGGGTGTGATCCAGGCCGTGCCCCGCCAGCCAGAACGCCACCTCACGCGGGAACAGCTTGACGCCCTTGACCTTGAGCATGCCGCCCACGTTGCCGAAGACGCCACCGGGCAGATAAACGCCATCTGTCCGCCGTTCCAACCGGGTCAAGTCGCCGGTGCGGAAGCGCAGCAGCGGCATGGCGTGCTTGTTTAGGTGCGTGACCACCAGTTCACCGCGTTCGCCGTCGGACAGGGTTTCCCCCGTTTCCGGGTCAACCACCTCCAGATACACCCAGTCCTCCAGCACGCGCAGGCCGTTCTTTTCGGGCGTTTCCAGGGCCATCATCCCGGCCTCGCTGCTGGCGTAGGCGTCCAGGGCCACGCCCCCCAGCGCCGCCTCCACCCGTCCGCGGCGGCCCGCGATGCTGGTCAGCGGCTCGCCGGAGGAAATCAGCAGTTCCACCCGCGCGCCTGCCTCGCCCAGCTTCTGGGCAAAACTGGGGGCCGAGACCAGCACGCGCACGCCCAGCTTCTGGATGGCCTCCAGCTGCGCCTCGGTCTCGCCGGGGCCGAAGGGCAGGGTTTTGGCCCCCAGCGCTTCGAAGCCGTCCTGCATGATCCAGCCCCCCGCAAAGCGGTGAAAGCCGAAGGCGATCTGAACGTGATCGCCAGGGCGCACCCCGGCCCGCGCCAGCGCCGCCGCCGCCGCCTGCCCGTGCGCCTCGATATCGGCCCGCGTGGCGTATTCCGGCAGCCACCCCCCGCCCGGATGCGGCGTGAGGTGAACGCGCACGGCATCAGGGTGGGCCAGTTCGCCCGCTTCAAAGGCTTCGGTGAGTCGTTCGCGGGTCAGGAAGGGAACGCTGGCCCAGTCGGCGTGCTCGGGAATGCCCTGAAGGGCGGTGCGGTAAAGAGGATGGTGTTGGAGTCGGCCCAGCAGCTCGGCCTGTTGTGGGGGCGAGATGGAAGCCGATTGAATCGTATTGGTCATTGGCTGTCCCCAGAAAGATCAGACATAGAGTGTCGCCTCCAGAAGCGAGAGGAGGCGAGGCAGGTGGTTCTCGGGTACTGAGCGCGGCCCTGATACCAAATTGCGGTGAGTCGAAGACGGTATTACATCCAGCGTTTGCGCCGCTTGTAGCTCTTGACGTCCTTGAAGCTCTTGCGGGCGCCGCCCTCGGTCACGCCCAGGTAAAACTCCTTGACGTCCGGGTTGCTGGCAAGCTGGGCGCTGAGGCCCTCCATCACAATGCGCCCGTTTTCCATGACGTAGCCGTAATCGCTGTTCCTGAGGGCAATGTTGGCGTTCTGCTCCACCACCAGCACGCTCAGGCCCTCCTCGCGGTTGATGCGGCGCACGTTGTCGAAGATCTCGGCCACCAGCAGCGGCGCGAGGCCCAGGCTGGGTTCGTCCAGCAGCAGCACTTTGGGGTGCGCCATCAGCGCCCGGCCAATGGCGATCATCTGCTGCTCGCCGCCGGAGGTGTACCCCGCCTGCTTGTGCCGCAGCGTGGGCAGCTTGGGAAAATAGGTGTAGATACGCTCCAGATCGGCGTGCCAGTTGCCCCGGCCCAGGATGGCCCCGGCCCGCAGGTTCTCCTCCACCGACAGGTGCTTGAACACGCGGCGGCCCTCGGGCACCTGCACCACGCCGGATTTGACGACATCCGTGCCGTTCAGGGCGCTGAGGGTCTTGCCGTCAAAGGAGATGGTGCCTTCCCGAATCTTGCCGTTCTCGGGCTTGAGCAGACCCGAGATGGCCCGCAGCGTGGTGGTCTTGCCCGCCCCGTTGGTGCCGAGCAGCGAAGTCACCTGCCCGGCCCGCACGGTCAGGCTGACGCCGCGCAACACCTGAATGATGTCGTGGTAGACGACTTCCACGTTGTTGACGGTCAGGTCACCGTGGCTGGCCGAGGTCTGAGGCGGCGGGGCGTTGGCAGGCTGGGGGGTGGAGAGGGTCATGGGGGTGGGCCTCCGGGGTGAGATCGTTGTGGGCGGTGCGCGGGAGGCAGGACGCGGGGAAGAGCTTTTCACCGCCTCCCGCGCACCGCGTCCCGCCACCCTTACTTCATCGGGTGGACGAGCTGGAACAGCGCGCTGCGCTGCGCTCCGGTGATCGGTTTGAAGTTGCCGGTGGCGTCGGCTTGCAGCAGGCGCAGACTTTCCGCGCCGATGTGATCCTTGGCGCTGAAGGTCACCGGGCCGACGGCAAAGCCGGGGTTGAAGGATTTGCTGCCGTTCATGCTGATCAATCCCTTGTAGACCCCGGCGGCATCAGGGTTGTTGCCAGCGCGCTTCATGGCCTCGATGGCGATGGCGGCGGCCAGCATCCCGCTGGTGTAGTGCACGCTGCGGATGGTGTCGCCCCCACGCTTGTACTGCGCGCCGATCTTCTTGACCAGCTGGATGCCCGGCTGGTTGCCCTCGTCGTACAGGTAGTAGCTGGTGGCCCAGATGAAGTCCTTGGCGGCGTCCCCGGCCAGCTTGGTCAGATCCTCGCCCCCGGTGTAGTGCGCGCCCATGAACTGCATCTTGCCCAGCAGGCCCAGCCGTTTGGCATCTTTCAGGATGTTGGCGACGGGGCCGGCGGTGTTCTGGTTGATGATGTATTTGGCACCCTGCGACTCCAGCCGCTTGAGGAGGGCGGTGTTGTCCAGGTTGTTGCCGCCGACTTCCTGCACGTCGGTGATTTTCAGGCCCAGCCGGTCGGCGGCCTTGCGGGCGTCCACCACCGGGTCACGCCCGAAGGGACTGGGGTTGACGATCAGCGCCACCTTCGCGCCGCGCTCTTTCTTGGCGATGTATTCCAGCAGCGCCACGATATTCTCGGAATAGCTGCTGACCGGCAGGAAGGTGTAGGTGTTGTCCGGCGCGTCGATGATGCCGATGTGGTAGCTGGCCGTCAGGGTGGGAATCTTGGTTTCCTGAATCACGCTCTTGAGCTGCAGCGCTCCGCCCGTCGCGTAGCCCAGGAACACCGGAGCGTTCAGGTTGCCCACGAAGTCCTCGAAGTTGCGCTGGGTGTTGGCGTTGTTGTACTGGTCATCGCGCGTCACGCAGTTGAGGGTGACGCCCGGCAGCATCTTCTGCGCATTGGCGTACTTGCAGTAATCCTCCACACCCGCCGCGTAGCTGGCCCCGGCGTCGCTCGTCGGGCCGGTGATGGCCCCAGACCACGGCAGCGTCACGGTTTTCTGGGCGGCGGCGAAGGACAGGGAAACGAGGGCGGACAGGATCAGGGTCTTCTTCATGGGTGGAACCTCCGAAAGGTGAGAGGGCGGGGAGTCGGTGGATTGGCATTTGAGGTGAGGGGGTGCGCGTTCATTTCGTGCCGCGTCGGTCAGGAGGGCGCTGCGCGCCGCTGCACTGCATGAACGCTTGATCCTCGGCAATTCGCTCCGCTCACGGGGCCGCTAGAACTTGTACGGCCACTTCTTGAAATACAGCCTGGACAATCGCCACCAGTTCGCCAGCCCGCGCGGCTCGAACATCAGGAACAGGACGATGGCGAGGCCGAAGGACAGCGGGCGCAGCGCGGTGGCGACATCCACCCCGGCCGGGAACAGGTTCTGCGCTCCCAACCACTGGCTGCCGTTGCCCACCAGCCGATCTAGCGTCACGATGAACAGCGGCCCCAGGAAGGAACCGGGGAGACTGCCCAGCCCGCCCACAATCGCCATCGCCAGCAGTTGGATGGAGATGTGCAGGCCGTAATCCTCGATCACCACAGCTTTCTGGAAGTACGCGAACAGGCCGCCCGCGATGCCGGCGTAGAACGAGCCGATCATGAACGCCATGATCTTGGCGGTGCCGGGGTTGATGCCCATCGCGGCGGCGGCCCGGTCATTGTCCCGCACGGCGATCAGCGAGCGCCCATGCTTGGTGCGCAGCACGTTGCGCCACAGCAGGCCCATGACCACCAGCACCGGCAGAATCAGGTAGTACCACACGAAGTTGTGGTTGAAGAAGGTGGCCTTGACTCCGAACACCTGCACCGGCGGCAGGCTGATCGCGCCCCCCTGCGCCAGCAGCGGCGTGTGCCCCACGCCCCACTCGAAGATGATCTGGAAAGCGAGGGTGGCGACGGCCAGATACAGGTACTTCAGGCGCAGACTGGGCAGGCCGACAAACGTGCCGACGAGCGCGCCCGCGATCCCCCCGATGGGAATGGCGAGGAAGAACGGCAGGTTGAGCCGCGTGGCCGCCAGCGCTGTGGCATACGCGCCCACGCCCATGAATGCCGCCTGCCCAATGTTGATCAGGCCGGTGTACCCGGTGGTGATATTCAGCCCGATCACCGCCACCGCGTAGATCATGATCATGTTCACGTCGCGCAACATGGTCTTGGGCAAGATCAGGGGCAGCAGGAGCAGCAGGCCGATCAGGACGATCAGGCTCAGTTGCTCGGCGTAGGTGGCAAAGATGGTCTGATCCTGCGCGTACCGCGTGCGGTAGTTGCCGGTCTGGGTGAAGCGGGAGGCGGGCATCAGGTGGCCCCTTCGGGGCCGTTGATGGTTGACTGTCGATGGTTGATGGTCAGGAGACCGCGCCGTTTTCCATCAACCATCACCCATCCACCATCAACCCTACACACGCTCAATCTCCTTCGTTCCAAACAGCCCATACGGACGGATCAGCAGCACGATGATCAGGATGATGAAGGGGAACACCTCGCGGGTGCCGCCCCCCGGCACGATGCCGTCCAGGTAGCCCGCCGAGAGGTTTTCCAGAATGCCGATCAGCATGCCGCCCACGATGGCCCCGATCACGCTGTCCAGCCCGCCCAGAATCACCACCGGGAAGACCTTGAGGCCGATGCCCGCCAGACCGCCCAATGTCAGGCCGCTCATCAGGCCCAGGATCACGCCAGCCGCCGCTGCCGTGAGGCCCGCCGCCGCCCAGGCCAGGGCGAACACACGCTCCACGCTGGTGCCGACGCTCATGGCGGCCATCTGGTCATCGGCCACGGCGCGCATGGTGATGCCCAGGGTGCTCTTGTTGAAGAAGTAGGTGAAGCCGCCCAGCAACCCCAGGGCCATCAGCACGCCCGCGATCTGCGTTTTGGAGAGGGGCAGGCCGAACAGCTCAATGCCCTGGCCGGTCAGCAGTGCGGGGCGCTCGAAGCTGAAGGTGCCCGCGCCATAAGGGGTCAGGTGAATCAGACCGTCGATGACGCTGCTCAGGCCAATCGTGACCATGATGACCGCGATGATCGGCTCGCCCACCATCCGGCGCAGGAACACCCGCTCGATCAACATGCCCAGCAGGAACGTCGCCAGCATGGCGATCAGCCCGGCCAGCCAGAAGTTGACGCCCTTCTGCGTCAGCGCAAAGGCAATGAACGCCCCAGTGGCGATGATCTGCCCGTGCGCGAAGTTGATCACGCGGCTGGACTTGTAGATCAGCACGAAGCCCAGCGCGGCCAGGGCATAGACGCTGCCGATCACGACACCCGCGATCAGCAGTTGCGGTAATAAGTCCACTCAGACCTCCTTCTGGGACGGAATTGGCGGGGTGAATAGGTGGCTGCCACGAGAATCGCCTGAACGTTTCACGCCCCCACCCGCTCGGCCACCACGCCAGCACGCGGCAGCCGCGTTTCCATTCCCGGCACCCGGTGAACGGCCACGTCCGTCTCCACCCGCTGCGTCTGCCCGTCCTGATACTTGAACGTCGCTTCCACCCGCACCGATTCCGAGCCGTCGTACAGGGCGGCCACGATGGGCGCGTACTTCTCGCGGATCAGCTTGCGCCGAACCTTGCCGGTGCGGGTCAATTCGTCGTCGTCGGCGTCCAGCAGCTTGTACAGCAGCACGAAGCGGGCGACGCGCTCGTGGGGTTCCAGGCGGGTGTTGGCTTCCTGAACTTCTTTCAGGATCAGCTCGGCCAGCTCCGGTTTGCTGCTGAGGTCCATGTAGGTGCTGTAGGCGATCTGGCGTTTCTCGGCCCACTGCCCGGCGGTCAGGGGATCGACGTTCAGGAAGGCGGTGACCTCATGCTGGCCGTCGCCAAACGCCACCGCCTCCTTGATGTACGGGCTGAATTTCAGGCGGTTCTCGATGAACTGCGGGCTGAAGGTCTCGCCGTTCGCCGTCTTCATCACGTCGCTCAGGCGGTCAATCACCTGCAAGTGACCATCGGGGGTCAGGCGTCCGGCGTCGCCGCTGTGCAGCCAGCCATCCCGGATGGTCTCGGCGCTGGCGTCGTCGCGCTTGTAATAGCCCACCACGACGGCGGGGCTGCGGCTGATGATCTCGCCCTCATCGGTGATCCTGACCTCTCCGCCGGGGAGAATCTTGCCCACGGTGTCGAAGCGCACGTCGCCGTCGCGGTGGACGTAGGCGATGCCGATGTTCTCGGTCTGGCCGTAGATCTGCTTCAGGTTCACGCCCAGGCCGTGGTAGAAGCGGAACACGTCCGGCCCCAGCGCCGCGCCCCCGGTATACGCGCGCTTCAGGCGCAGGAAGCCCAGCCCGTCGAGCAGCGGACGGGTCAGGCCCCAGTACGCCAGCCAGCGCTTGAAGGCCGCCGCGCCACTCGCCTTCTGGCCGCTCAGGCTGGCGTCGGCAGCGTCGGTGCTCCAGGCCAGCAACTTGCGGTACAGCGCCCGGTTGGGGCCGTAGCTCTCCTGCATGCGAATGAACATGGTGCTCTGGATGCCCTCCCACACGCGCGGCGGGGCGAACATGAAGTGCGGGCCGATTTCCACCAGATCATGCATGGCCGTTTCCTGACTCTCGGGGAAATTGACGGTCACGGCGTTCGCCAGCGCCACCGCCACCGTCATCATCTGCTCGCCGATCCAGGCCATCGGCAGGAAGCTCAGGTAGTCGTCGCCGGGCTTCAGCGGATCAACCTCACCCAGCGCCTGCCCCATGTACAGCAGGTTGCGGTGAGACAGCATGGCCGCCTTGGGATTGCCGGTGGTGCCGGAGGTCAGGCTGAAGTGGCACACGTCGTCGGGTTTGCCCAGCGTGGCCTCGCGGTCAAAGACGGTGGCCGCGTCGGGCCTGCCGAGTTCCAGCAGTTCCTCGAAGGACAGGAACCAGTCGTCGCCCGCGTGCTTGCTCATGCCGCGCGCGTCCTCGTAAATCACCCGGCGGATGTTCGGGAGGCTGACACGGTGTTCGAGCAGCTTGTCCACCTGTTCCTCGTCCTCGGCCAGCACCACCACGGCGTCGGTGTAATCCAGCACGTAGCGCACTTCCTCGGCCACGCTGCTCTGGTACACGCCCACGCTGACCGCCCCCAGCGCCTGCGAGCCGACTTCCATGAAGACCCACGCGGGAATGTTGTCGGCCAGCACGGCGACTTTCTCGCCACGCACCACGCCCAGCGCGTGCAGCCCGGCGGCCACCTCCCGCGCCCGCGCCAGGTACCCGGCGTACGTCGTCTCGTTCCAGATGCCGTATTTCTTGTGGCGCAGGGCCACGGCGTTCGGCGTCTGGGCGGCGCGTTTGGCGAGCAGTTGGGGAATGGTCAGGGTGGTGACGTCGCCCACGTCGTAGGCGCTCATACGCCCACCGCCTGTTTCTCTTCGGCCACGCCCGTGTACGCCTCGATCACGCGCGGATCGGCGCTGACCACCTCGGGCCGCCCGCCCGCGATGAGCTGGCCGAAATCCAGCACGTACACGCGGTCACTGATGTCCATGACCACGCCCATGTCGTGTTCGATCAGCACCACCGTGATGCCCTGCTCGCGCTGGATGTCGAGGATGAAGCGCACCATGTCCTCCTTTTCCTCCACGTTCATGCCGGCCATCGGCTCGTCGAGCAGCAGCAACTTGGGCGCGAGGGTCAGGGCGCGGGCCACCTCCACCCGTTTCTGGATGCCGTAGGCCAGCGTGCCGACGGGGTGCGAGCGGTGTTGTTCGAGTTCCATGAAGTCGATGACGCGCTCGACGTAGGCGCGGTTCTCGGCCTCCTGGCGGCTGGCGCGGCCGTAAAAGGCCAGGCTGCTCAGCAGGCCGTAACGCAGGTGGGTATGGCGGGCCAGCAGCATGTTTTCCACCACGCTCAGGCCCCGGAACAGCTCCAGGTTCTGGAAGGCGCGGGCGATGCCGTAGCCGGTGACCACGTTGGGGGCGGCACGGCTCAGGTCATGGTGGCCGAAGGTGATGCGCCCGCGCGTGGGGTGATAGAAACCGCTGATGCAGTTCAGCAGGCTGGTCTTGCCTGCTCCGTTGGGGCCGATGATGCTGACGATCTCGCCCGGCGGCACAGTCAGGCTCACGTCGGTCAGGGCGTTGATGCCGCCGAACGTGAGGGTCACCCCCTGAACTTCGAGTTGGGAAGACTGAGACATGACACCTCACGGATCAAGGCTGAGAAAGCGGCGTCTGAACAAAACGGCACAAAGGTTGTCGGTGAAAAGAGTATGCGGGAGAAGATGGTCTTGAGCCGCCGGATCTGACTAGACAAATCCGGCCAAAATGAGAGGCTCAAGGCGTCTTGTCTAGCCGACTTGATCGTCCCCAGTCCGGGTTCTCCTCAGACTGAGTCACCGATCCTGCCAAGGAGCCCGCTTCTGAAAACGCCCCTGACGCCCCTTGAACCCATGTTGCGCGCCTTCACCGTGTACCCGGCGCGGACGGCCACCGTGCATGGCGAGGACGTGCAGAGTTACGCGGAACTGGCAGACGCGACGGCCCGGCTGGTCACGCTCCTGAAGGAGAGCGGCCTGACGCCCGGCACCCACGCCGTGCTGGTCTCGCCCAACACTCCAGACGCGCTGCTGGCCTTTCACGCCGTGCCGCTGGCCGGGGGCGTGATCGTGCCGCTGAATCCGGCCTTCAGCGACGAGGCGCTGAACTTCCTGGCCGGTCACGCCGATCCGGTGGTGGCCCTGGTGGACAGCACCTGCCTGGGGCGGGTGGGCGGGCGGCTGAGGAAACTCGCCGTCCCGATCATCGAAATTGGCAAAGCCTCCGATCTGGACGCGAGGCTGAGTGTCGTTTCTCCCTCTGCGCTGGAACTCCCCGCCGCGCTGGACGAAGACTCCCCCATCAGCGTCAATTACACCTCCGGCACCACCAGCGATCCCAAGGGTGTGATGGTCACGCACCGCAACGCGTACATCAACCTCTCAAATCTGCTGTATCACCTGAACCTGCGGCCCGGCAGCGTGTACCTGCACGCGCTGCCGCTGGCGCACGGCAACGGCTGGGGCAGCGCGTGGGCAGTGACGGCGGCGGGCGGCGCGCATGTGATGCCCGGGGGCGACGAACCGCGCGAGCTTCGGCAGGCACTGCTCACACGCGGAATCACGCACCTGTTCGCCTCGCCCACGATCCTGACGCCGCTGGCCGACGCTGCTGCGCCTCTGACCCTGCCGCGCCCGGTCAAGTTGCTGGTGGCCGGAACGCGCCCGCCCCCCAGGCTGCTGGGACAGTTGCAGGCGCAGGGCTTCGAGGTGCTGCACGGCTACGGCCTGACCGAGACGAACGCGGTGATGACCGTCAATGAAACGGCGGGTGCCGACGCTCTCCCCTCGCCGCAGGGCCACCCGATGATGTTCGGCGGTCAGGTGCGGGTGGTGTCCGAGGACGGCCAGCCGGTGCCGCCCGACGGGTTCACCCCCGGCGAGATCGTGATCCGGGGCAATCAGGTCATGAAGGGCTACTACAAGAACCGCGCGGCCACCCGGCGGGCGCTGGAGGGCGGCTGGCTGCATACGGGTGATCTGGCCGTGGTTCATCCGGGCGGCCAGGTGGACATTCTCGACCGGGCAGGCGATCTGCTGAATATCGGCGGCCAGAGCGTGTCCAGCGCCCAGATCGAGGCCGTGCTGTACCGCCACCCCAGCGTGCGCGAGGCGGTGGTGGTGGCCGGCCATGACCGGGCCGATGGGGTCTGCGCCGTCGCCTTCGTCACCCTGCACGCTGGGGCGGGCGTGCGCGGCGACGAACTGCTGAGCTTCTGCGCCCCCCATCTGCCCGACTACGCCCTGCCCCGCCGGGTTCAGCTGGTGTCCGCGCTGCCCAAGACCGCCAGCGGCAAGGTGCTCAAGCATGTGCTGCGGACGCAGGCCCGCCAGGAGTCGGGGGCGGCGGCCCGCTAGAGCCGCTCGCCCACCGGCTGCGCCAGCTCCCGCAACCGCTCGCCCAGCTCTGCCGTTACGCCCTTGATGCCGCCCTGCGCCTCAATGGGCGGGCCGAAGCGCACGATCCAGCGCCGGCCCTCGCTGCTGATGCCGGCGGGCAGGATCGGGGCGCGGGCCTTGGCCGCAATCAGGGCCACGCCGCCCTGCAGGGCCGGGCCGCCGCGCGTGCCCTGCGGAAAGATGCCCACCGTGCCGCCCTTCTTCAGAATCCGGACCGCCATGCGGACGGCCCCCAGATCGTTGCCGGAACGGTCCACCGGAAAGCTGCCGCCCGTGCTGATGATCCAGCCAATCACCGGCAAGAACAGCTCCTTTTTCGCCATGAACTGCACGAAGCGTCCGGGCGGCAGCGCGCGGGCCACCATGAACGGATCGAGACCGGAGCGGTGGTTGGCCGCGATCACCAGTGGGGTGCCGGGCGGCGGCACATGCTCGCGCCCGTGAACCTCCAGGTGGGCGCCGCTGAGCAGCACCGGCAGGTAGGTCACGGCCAGAACGGCGCGGTAGACCCGCGAATCCACCTGGGGCGGCGCCGGCTCTGGTGGGGCGGGCCGGGCGGCGGGCGGCGTGTGGTCACGGAGCGGGACGGAGCCGGAGGGCTCGGGGCGGGCGGCTTCGCTCATGAGGGCAGGATACGCCCAGGCTAAGCGGGGGGACCCTTTACTTTTGCCGCCCTCGCTTTAGCCTTGGGTCATGAAGATTGCAGTGATCGGTGCGGCGGGCGGTGTGGGCCGCCGGGTGGTGGCGCAGGCCGCCAGGGCGGAACATCAGGTGGCGGCCCTGGTGCGCCGTGATGAACAGGCCGACATGATGTCCCTGTACGGCGCAAAACCCGTCATGGGCGACCTGGCAGGCGACTGGCAGAGCGTGCTGGACGGCGCCGACGCCGTGGTCTGGGCCGCGGGGGCCGGGGCCAGCGGCGATTATGCGGCCATCGACGGCGAGGCTCTCAAACGCGTGGCCGACACGCTGGTGGAGCGCGGCCCGAAACGCCTGATCGTGGTCAGCAGCATGGGGGTGGACCGCCCGGAGCAGATGCCGCCCTTCTTGCAGCAGGTCCTGAAGGTCAAGGCCGACTCCGACAGCTACGTCCAGGGCCGCGCGCTGGACTGGACCATCGTGCGTCCCGGCGGCCTGACCGACGAACCGGGGAGCGGCAAGGTCACGCTGGGCACCCACGCCCCCGGCGGCAGCATCTCGCGCGACGACGTGGCAGCCCTGGTGCTGGCCTGCCTGAATGACCCGTCCACCGTGGGCCAGACCTTCGAGGCAGTGGCGGGCGATCAGGGGCTGACGGACGCCCTGGGGGGCCTGCCGGACCCGTCAACCCGGTGACAGGGCGGTGAAGGGAGGCAGGCCATTCAGCCACCAGCGCAGGAAGGCCGGGAACCGCGCCGCCCAGGCCACCTCGTCATGCCAGTGGTGGGCGCCGATGGTGACGTGGACCTCGCGCACATTCGGGCGTAGTCGCCCGGCCAGCTCGTGGGTCAGCCGCACCATTTCCGCCGCGCCCTGAAGAGAACCGGCCTCGTGATCGCCCATGTCCAGCCAGACGCGAGTCTCCAGGGCCGCACGGGTCTCCATCCAGCGCAGCAGCTCGAAATCGGCGGGAAAGAGGGCCGGGCTGAACACCCCCAGCGTGCCGAACTCTGCGGGCGCGCGCAGGCCGCCGTACAGGCTCACGAGGCCGCCGAACGACGAGCCGGCCAGGGCGGTGTGCGCCGCATCTACAGGGCCGAAACGCCCGGCCAGCGCGGGCTTCAGCGTGCCCACGATCCAGTCGAGGTACTCGTCCGCCCCTGGATTGAAGTCGTTCAGTTCGAATGGGAACGGCACGTACCGTCGGCTGCGCTCGTCGTTCACGCTCAGGGCGGCGATCACGCAGGGCCGGCCCGCGTCGGCCAGGGCCTGGGCTGCCCCGGCGGCGTCCCAGCTTTGCCCGGCGAAGGTGGACGCCTCGTCGAAGACGTTCTGACCGTCGTGCAGGATCAGCAGCGGCAGGGGCGGCTTGAAGGACTGGGGCCACCACAGCCGCACCGTTTGTTCTCCCCAGGGGGCCGTCAGCGTCATCTCGTCGCGCGGCGCCGCCGACGCCGAGGGCCGCCCGCGCCCCTGCCGGGCATCCTGCCAGCCGGCCAGGGGCAGCGACACCTCCATGTCGCCGCTCACCACCACCTTGTGGGCCGGGGCGCGGCCTCCCCAGGCGTCGCCCTCCTCGGTCGTCTGTCCATCCTGCCGCAGCCGGACCTTGACCCCCATCAGCGTGCCTGTGGGCACCTCGGCCTCCAGCGCGGCGCCGCCCCCTGAACGCTCGAAAGTCCAGCCGGCCGGATCATCGTCCCAGTTCCGGTGGTCTCCGGTCAGGAACAGCCGGCCTGGCGGCGTCGTGGGCGGCAGTTCGGGAATCACGAAGCGGACGCGGGCCATGCCCCAGCTTAATGGCTGAACGGAGAGCGATGCGACGGACGCGGTTAGGCAGGCCCGGCTAAAATGGACGGCAGCCCCACCCTCTTGCCGACGCCCACCCCCGCCCGCGTTAAGCCGCCATCAGCTGGCGTGAGGGCGCCGTCAGTGTTCCGGGAGTACGCTCCGGGGAGGGGAAACCTTCAGGACCGTATCTCCTCCTCAGCTTCGAAAAGCACTTGCCTTGACTTCTTAAACTTGATATACTTGCACTCAAGTTTCCTGGCAGCAGTATCACCACCAACGCCACCGGAAACCTCCTCTTTCCACTGACCTGCAAGGGCCAAAGGAGCTCCGCATGCCCACTGAAAATCTGAACCTTCCCAAAATTGTCCCCGTCTGCCCGGTTCGCGGCAGCGTGATCTACCCGACGATGGTGCAGCACATCGACGCCAGCCGTTCCATCTCCATCAATGCCATCGAGGCCGCCATGAACGCCGAGAAGGTCATCCTGATCGTGTCCCAGAAGGACAAGGACGTGGACGACCCCAAGGGTGCGGACCTGTACGATGTGGGCACGGCCTGCAACGTGCTGCGCGTGCGCAAGAATCCCGACGGCACCGTGCAGATGCTGGTCAGCGCCGTGGCGCGCGTCAAGGTGGGCAAGTACACCGAGGGCGACCACCTGCGCGCCAGCATCACCGAACTGCCCGTGCCGGCCGACGATCAGGTGGAGTTGCAGGCGCTGAGCCGTGAACTGCGCGAGCGCTTCGAGGTCATTGCCGGAGGCGGCAAGATCAGCAGCGAGAGCGTGCAGACCATCAACGGCAAGGACGACGTGGGCGAGATGGCCGACCACATCGCCTTCAACCTGGATTTCCGGCTGGAAGACAAGCAGCGCCTGCTGGAAGCCGTGCGCCTCACCGACCGCATCCGCACCCTGCTGACGCTGCTGGACACCGAACAGGAAGTCCAGGCGGTGCAGGCCAAGATTCGCGCCCAGGTCAAGGACGAGATCGACAAGAACCAGCGCGAGTACTACCTGCGCGAGCAGATGAAGGTCATCCAGAAGGAACTGCAGGGCGGTGAGGACGGCGAGGAAGGCGACGAGGCCGAGGTGTTCCGCGCCAAGATCGACGCGCTGGAGCTGAAGCCCGACGTCAAGAAGGAAATCGACCGCGAGGTCAACCGTCTGGCCCGCATGCACCCCGACGCCGCCGAGGCCAGCGTGATCCGCACCTACCTGACCTGGGTCACCGAGCTGCCATGGAACACCCGCAGCGAGGACCGCCTGGACGTCGAGGAAGCCGCGCAGGTGCTGGACGAGGATCACTACGGTCTGGAAAAGGTCAAGGACCGCGTGCTGGAATTCCTGGCCGTGCGCCGGTTGCGCAAGGAACGCGCCGAACGCGGCGAGTTGAGCGCCGAGGACGTCAATAAGGGGCCGATTCTGGTGTTCACCGGCCCTCCCGGCGTGGGCAAGACCAGCATCGCGCAGAGCATCGCCAAGGCGCTGGGCCGCCAGTACGTGCGCATCGCCCTGGGCGGCGCCCGTGACGAGTCCGACATTCGCGGCCACCGCCGCACCTACATCGGCGCGATGCCGGGCCGCCTGATTCAGGGCATCCGCACCGCCGGGACCAAGAACCCGGTGATCCTGCTGGACGAGGTGGACAAGCTGGGCAGCAGCTACCAGGGCGACCCCAGTTCGGCGCTGCTGGAAGTGCTGGACCCCGCGCAGAACCAGAACTTCACCGACCACTACCTGGGCGTGGCCTTCGACCTGTCGGAAGTGATGTTCATCGCCACGGCCAACTACCCCGAGCAGATTCCCGCCGCGCTGATGGACCGCATGGAAGTGATCGACTTCTCCAGCTACATCGAGCAGGAGAAGCTGGAGATCGCCAAGCGTTACCTGATGCCGCGTCAGCTGACCCAGAACGGCCTGAAGCCCAACCAGATCTCGTTCACCGACGCCGCGCTGGAAAAGCTGATCAGCCACTACACCCGTGAAGCCGGGGTCCGCAACCTGGAGCGCGAGATTGGCACGGTGGCCCGCAAGGTGGCCCGCCGCATCGCCACCGGCGAGGTCAAGCGCGTCAAGGTGACCGACAAGGAGCTGGAGCGCTACCTGGGCCAGCCGCGCCACACCCCCGAAACCGAGAACCGCGAGGACATGGTGGGTGTCTCCACCGGGATGTTCTACACCCCCGTGGGCGGCGACATCCTGTTCGTGGAAACCTCGATCATGCCCGGCAAGGGCCTGGTGCTGACCGGGCAGCTCGGCGACGTGATGAAGGAGTCGGCCCGCGCCGCCCTGACCTACATCAAGAGCAACGCCGAACGCTTCCACATCGACCGCGCCCGCATCGAGGACAGTGAAATCCACGTCCACGTGCCGGCCGGGGCGATTCCCAAGGAAGGCCCCAGCGCGGGCGGCGCGATGGTCACCAGCCTGATCAGCGCCCTGACCGGCATCCCCGCCCGCCACGACGTCGCCATGACCGGCGAGATGACCCTGACCGGGCGCTACCTGCCCATCGGCGGCCTGAAGGAAAAGGTGTTGGGCGCGCGCCGCGCGGGTATCAAGCACATCATCATGCCCAAGGCCAACGAGCCGGACCTGCGCGACATTCCGGTCCATCTGCGCTCCTCGATGCGCTTCCACCCCGCCGAAACGGTGGATCAGGTGCTGGATGTGGCCCTGGTGGGCGGCCTGAAGGCCCTGGAAACCCCGCGTGAGGGCGTGACGCCTCCCCCGGCCAGCAAACGCCGCGCGGCGCGGCGCGGTGCGGGCGCCAGCGCCTGACCCCCCTCTCCGTCCATATCGACCCCTGCCCCGGCGGGGGTCTTTTCATGGCACGGCGCCGGGTGTCACGCAGGGCGGTATGCCGGGATCGCCCGCCCGCTATCCTGTCCAGCAATGAGTGGGCCACTGACTTTCCTGGTCGCCAGTCCTCACCTGCACGGCGAGGTCTTCGGCGGCACCGTCATTCTGCTGTTGGAACACGACGCGGGGGGCGCGATGGGCCTGATCGTGAACGCACCGACCCCCCAGCCGGTCTCGGAGCTGATGGCCGAGGCCGAGGGGCAGGACGCGCCCGCGTGGCTGGGCGGCCCGGTGGACCCCACGCTGGGCTGGTGCCTGTATCCGGACGCGCTGGAACTGGACGATGAGATCCGGCTGGTCCCCGGTCTGAACGTGTCCAGCAGCCTGGAAGTCTTGCACGCCGTGATGGAAAGCGGGCAGCCGTACATGCTGGTGCTGGGCTACGCCGGCTGGAGTGCCGGACAACTGACCGAGGAGTCGCGGGTGGGCGCGTGGATCTGGGTGGAACAGGACACGCCGGAGTTGCTGTGGGAGGTTCCGGCGGCAGAGCGCTGGAGCGAGGCCCTGCGCCGTCTGGGCGTCATTCCCAGCACCATCATGCCGGGTGGAGCGCAGGCCTGAAGCGCAGTGGGCGTGACGCTCCGCGTGCTGGCGGCACGCCCTGACCGAACAGCCGTGGCCATGACAAGCGCGCCCGCCTTCGACGGAGAGGCGGGCGCGCTTTTGGGTGGAAGTTCAGTCCATCGCCAGAGCCAGATCGTGCTGCAACACGTTGGCCCCGATGCCGCGCAGGCGCTCGGCCAGACGCTCGTAACCGCGGTTCAGGTACTGCACGCCGTCGATCACCGTTTCGCCCTCAGTGGTCAGGCCCGCGATGAACAGGGCGGCCCCGGCGCGCAGGTCGGCGGCCTTGACCGGCGCCGCGTGCAGCTTCGCCCCCTGGATCACCTGGGTATACCCGCTGACCGTGATATTCGCGCCCATGCGGTGCAGTTCCGCCACGTGGGTCAGACGGTCCGGATACACCGGGTCCTGCACGACGCTGGTGCCGGGCACGGTGGCCAGCAGGGCGCTCATCTGCGGCTGGAGGTCCGTGGGGAACCCCGGGTAGCTTTGGGTGGTCACGTTGACCGGCTTCAGGTCCGCCACGGTGGCGTCCACGATCAGGGTATTGCCGTCTTCGGTGATCTGCACGCCCATCTCCTGCAACTTGGCCGTCACGGCGCGCAGATGGTCGGGACGCACGTTCCTGACCCGCAGCCGGCAGCGGTTGGCGGCGGCCAGCATCATGAATGTTCCGGCCTCGATGCGGTCCGGAATCACCGTGTACGACCCGCCGCGCAGCTCAGGCACGCCGCGCACGGTGATGCTGTTGGTCCCGGCGCCGCTGATGTCCGCCCCCAGCGAGTTCAGGAACTCCACCATGTCCACCACGTCGGTGTCGATGCTGGCGTTGTCCAGCACCACCACGCCGTCGCCCAGCACGGCGGCCAGGATCGCGTTGTGGGTGCCGCCCACGGTCAGCAGCTCGAAGACGAAGTGCCCGTTCAGGCTGCCCTCGCGCCGGGCGTCGAAGTTGCCGCCGTCCTCGGTCAGGGTCACGCCCAGGGCACGGAAGGCCTTGACGTGCTGATCCACCGGACGCGGCCCCCAGGCACAGCCGCCCGGCATGCTGACGGTGGCCTGTCCGGCGCGGGCCAGGATCGCGCCCATCACGATGAAGCTGGCGCGCATCTTGCTGACCAGCGCGTAGGGCGCGTCGGTGTTCAGGATTTCGGGCGTGTGCAGTTCCAGGCTGTTGTCGCCCACCCACTTGTGCTGCGTCCCCAGGTGCGCCATCAGGTCCAGAATGGTGTACACGTCGCTCAGGCGCGGAATGCCGTGCAAGGTCACCGGCTCACGGCTCAGCAGCGTGGCGACGATCACCGGCAGAGCCGCATTCTTGCTGTGTTGAACGGTAATCTCGCCGCCGAGCGCGCGGCCACCCTTGATGTGCAGTGGGGTTAATTGCATGGGAGTCAATCCTCTTGAAAGCGGGTGGGAACAGACAGGGAGCAGCAGAGCAACAGGGAAATAAACCAACACAGTCTAGACGCAGGACCAAAAATTCACCAAACTGGCGTCCGCAGGTGCATGTTACACATCTTGCTCACTGTACGTCTACTCTCCAATGATCGGCTGCAGTTGAATGTCGTCCTGCTGTTCATCCGGTGAGCAACATGTTGAGGGGAGTGTCGGTGCATGCTACGCTCGTCCCACGGTCCGCCGCAGTTCTGTTTGAAACACGGCCACGGTCATCCCCGCGCGGCCCGCACCAGGAGAGGCATGCCCAAGAAGGAACGCAAACGCTTGCAGGTGGTCATCAGCGACGAGCAGGACGCCCTGCTGACGCGCACCGCCTACGAGCTGTCCAGTCCCGAACGCCTGATCAGCAAAAGTGAAGTCGTGCGGCTGGCCATCGAGAAGATCGCCCGCGAACTCGGCGAGGGACCACAGGTCGGCCAGCTTGAACAGTACCGCGCCATCCTTGAAACGGACGGGAACACCGACGAGGAGTAGCCGGGCTGCGATTCGAAGCACCAGCGTGGAGGGGGTCCTCTGCGCTTTTTTTGTGCCGTTCGAGAAGGAGACCGCGTGACCCATCCGCCGCATTCGCGCGAGTGGTATGCCCGGCTGGCCCGAGAGCTGGGCGGCTACTGCCACCCCTGGACCCGCGTGCTGGACGGCCCGGACCCCGAGCTGACCTTCGACGCGCTGCTGCTGGAGCACCTGCGCCCGGACACCCGCGTGCTGGAGGCCGGCTGCGGCCACGGTCCCGACGCGGCGCGTTTCGGCCCCGCGTGTGGGCGCTGGGTGGCCTACGACTGGGTGCCGGAACTGCTGGCCCAAGCGCGCGTCAACGCACCGCAAGCCGAATTCCACCTGTGGGACGGCAGGGGCCAGGTGCCGCCAGAACTGCGCGGTCCCTTCGATCTGATCGTGTCGCGCCGGGGACCGACTTCGGTGATTCGTCACCTGCCGGCCATCGCCGCGCCGGACGCCCGGTTCCTGTACGTGGGGCCACGGCTGGACGTGCCGCAGGTGCCGGAGCGGCTGTCGGCGGTGGGCTGGGCCATTCTGGGCGAGTGGCGTGCGTCGGTGCGGGCCTGGGCGCCAACGTGGGCCGACTGGCAGACCCGCGGCGACTTCATGGGCGAACCCGCCACCCGCGAGGACTGGACGGCGCACGCTGGCCCTCGGGGCAGGCCGTACCGCGAGGAGCGCTACGTGGTGCTGGCCGGGCGCGGCTGAGTCTGGGGCGTCGCTGGCCTCAGCCTCTCTCCTCCTTGCCGTAACTCGCGCCGCTGAAATATAGGCCGTGGGCCGGGACGTTCGCGCCCGCCTGCGCCCGCTGACGGGAGGCCAGGATGTCGGTCACCGCGCCGGGTTCCAGCTTGCCCGCGCCGACCAGCAGCAGCGTGCCCACCAGGCCACGCACCATGTGGCGCAGAAAGCTCTCGCCCGCGACGTGGATCTCCCACACCGGCTGACCGGGCACGACGCTCAGGCCACGCAACTCCCGCACGGTCTGGCGGTCCTCCTGCGTGGCGAAGGCGGCGAAGTCGTGGGTGCCGGTCAACTGGGCGGCGGCGGCGTTCATCGCGGCGGCGTCCAGTTCACCCGGCACGTGCAGGGCGCGGCCCGCCCACAATGGGTGGCGCTGCGGCGTCCGCAGCAGGCGATAGACGTAGCGCCGCTCGCTGCACGAAAAGCGGGCGTGAAAACCGGGGGGAGCGGTCCCCACGTCCAGCACGGCCAGCGTCGGCGGCAGGTGGGCATTCAGGGCCCGCGCCAGCCGGGGCAGGGGCAACCCGAAGCGAGCCGGGACGTCCACATGCACCGGCATGGCCTCGGCGTGCACCCCGGCGTCGGTGCGCCCGGCGGCGACGGGCCGGAACACGTCCGGGGTCAGGCGCAAGAAGGCCCCCTGCAAGGTGTCCTGAACGCTGGGCGCACTGGGCTGGGACTGCCAGCCGGCATAGGCCGCCCCGTCCCAGGCCACGGTCAGCCGCAACCGGGCAAAGCCTTCCGGAGGCGCGTAGCGGGGGCGCGGCTGGGTCATGCCACGCAGGGTAACGCCGGGGAACCCCCGCTGGGGAGTCTCACGGAACTCCCGCCCCAGCAGGTATGCTCGGGGGCGTGAAGAACGTCCTCTGCGCTGCCCTTTGCGGCCTGATGCTCACCGGCTGGGCGGGGGCCGCCACCTCCTACCGGGTTAAACCCGGCGACACCCTGAGCCAGATCGCGGTTCGCGCGGGCCTGAGCGTGAAGCAGGTGCAGGCGGCCAACCCCCGGCTGGGCGGCAAGACCACGGTGCAGGCGGGGTGGGTGCTGACCCTTCCCGCCAGCCCCGGCGCGGCCACCCAGTACCGGGTGCGCTCCGGCGACAACCTGAGCGTGATCGCCAAACGCTACGGCATCTCGCTGGCGCAACTGCTCAGGGCCAATCCCGGGTACGTGGGCGGCAAACCCATTCAGGTGGGCGCAGTGGTCAGGATTCCGGCGCGGGTCGTGTCGGCCAGTTCCGCGCGGCCCACTTCTCGCACCCCCGCCGCCACCGTGCGCCGGGCCAGCACCTCGGGCCGCGCCGGCGGGTGGCTGTGGCCGCTGGGCGGGTACCAGACCATCAGCAGCGGGTACGGCGGGCGCACGCTGGAAGGCTCGGGGGAGATGCACTACGGCGTGGACATCGTGGCCCCGCTGGGCACGCTGGTGCGGGCGGCCCGCAGCGGACGGGTGCTGGAATCGCGGCCCGACTTCCAGCGCGGCTGGGGCTGGACCGTGGTCCTTGAGCACCCGGACGGCTGGATCACCCGCTACGCCCACCTGAGCGCCAACCTGATCAAGAAGGGCGAGCTGGTCAGTCAGGGGCAGGCCATCGGGCGGGTGGGCAGCACGGGGCGCAGCACCGGCCCCCATCTGCATTTCGGCACGTACCTGCGCTGGAATCCGCGCGATCCGCTGAGCCTGTACTGAATGACCGACGAAGCAGCCCGGACCGTCCATTACGCCGAGGCACGTGGGGACGGGGCCGAAGCCCTGCTGCGCGGTTTTCTGAGTGGCCTGCCGGCCCGGCCCGGCTTCCTGGGCGCGGAACTGCTGGGCAGCCCAGGGCAGCCGGGCCTGTATCTGGTGGCGAGCCGCTGGGCCGCAGACGTGCCGGACCTGAACGTGCCGGACGGCGTGAAGGCGTGGAGTTTCGAGGTTCTGGCCGAAGCCTAACCTCGCTAGCCGATGCCCCTTGCTTTGCGATGTTCAGAGCGGTAAGCTGCATCCACATCGGAAAGCTATGCCGTCTTCCCTACCCGGTGTGCCAGGAGGTTCCATGTCCACCCCACAGATGGATGCCCAGCAACTCAAAGGCCACCTTGATCTGCTGCTGCTCGCGACGCTGGAGGACAGCCCACGCTACGGCGGCCAGATCATCGCCGACGTGCAGGCCGCCACCGACGGCTACTTTGCCCTGCGCGAGGGCACGCTGTACCCGGCGCTGCACCGGCTGGAAAAGGCTGGATGGATCGCGGGCGAGTTCCAGCACCTCCCCCGCGGCGGCAGCCCGGTCAAGGTCTATACCCTGACCCCCAGTGGAAAGACCGAACTGCGCGAGCAGCGTGAGAGGTACGAACGCTTTGCGGGTGCCGTGCGCGGCGTGATCGGGGGCGGCGCATGAGCGAGATCGACCGCTACCTGAGGCGGGCCACCCGTGGGGTGTGGGGCCAGAAGAAGCGCGACGCCCAGACCGAGTTGCGCGGCGCAATAGACGACAAGATCTACCGCGCCCGGCTGCTCGGACTGGATGAGGCGCAGGCCGAGGCCTCGGCGTTGCGCGACCTGGGCAGTCCAGCGGCCATTGCGCGGGGGCTGGGGGAAGTCCATACGGCGCCGCAGACCTTGCAGGTGCTGGCCTTTGTCGGTGTGGCCGGATTACTGGGATTTCAGGCGGCGGCGCAGGTGGCAACGGTGCGGGCTATTCCTGATCCCCAGCAGGCTCCGCTGTGCACGTTTGAAGCATTTTACCTGGCCTTCCACCCCAGCGCCACACCTGCAAGTGTGCAGAAACAACTGACCCAGCCGGGAGGACGCCAGGCACTGGAAGACGCCGTCCTGAGCCGGTTCCCCCTGAGCGAGGCCAGGGAAATTCGCCAGCGGCTCACCCAGCCCGGCGGACGTGAGGCCCTGACGGCAGATTGCCTCAAAGATTCGGGGACACCCGGCAGCCAACTGTTGCGCCTCTCCGATGTTTTCGCTGCGCTCAGGGCGGGCGGGGTTAAAGTCACGCCCGTGGCAGGGGCAGACGGCCTGACCCAGCTATCGTTTCCAGGCGAGCCGCCCCATCAGCTTCTCAGCCTGGAAGGCATCGTCAGGAAGGTTGACGGCGAGGACTATGTCGACAGCGGGTTCCTGCTCGACCGTCTGCGCAGCTCGGTGACTGTTCCCCTGCGGCTGAGTGGGCTGCGAAACCCAGTTCTGTCTATCGGCCCGGCGAAGTTGCAACTGGGAAGTTCAGAGGTGCCGCTTCTGGCCACCAATCTCTACCTCACGGTCCTGTTGGAGCAACTGGAGATGGAGGCGGCGCTGCCCCGGCGGAAGAGCCAGCCATCTATCGCGGTAGGCCTGGCCATGGAAGTCCTCCGGCGGTCAGACGAATCCAGCCGCTTGCGCCTCAACACGCCGGACGGCACCCTGTACGGCCTGCTGAGCAACGCCAACTACACGCGGCCCGCATGTAACTGTCCCGACGATGAACGCGAACGCCTGTACAGCCTGAGCGTCCGCGCCGTGCAGGGTGGCTTGTTGCCCGCGCCACTGACCTCTGGACAGGATGAGGCGCCTCCCGAAGTGGTCAGTTCCCTGTCCCAATTGCTCCAGGCGACAGAAAAAGGGCAACGCGCCCTGCTGGTCTACCGACTTGACGCGGCGGATTTGCACCATCTGACCTACACCCCGGTTCCTGCCGCCCAGATCCACATCGGCACCGCGCCCTGAAAGGAGGGAAGCGTGAATCCAACCGAGAAGTTCGTGCGTCAGGCCACCCGTGGTTTGTGGGGCCGGAGGAAACGCGACGCGCAGGCCGAACTGCGCGGGGCCATCGAGGACAAGATTCACCGCCACCGCCTCCACGGCCTGAACGATGCGGAGGCCACCGCCGCCGCCCTACGCGATCTGGGGCGTCCCACCGCCATCGCGCATGGGTTCCGCGAGGTGCATACCCTGCCGCCAGTGTTGGGAACCCTGCTGTTCGTGGGCCTCGGAGCCACACTCGGTTTTCAGGCGCTGGCACAGGTGCCGACCGTGCAGTCGGCTTACCTGCCCAGCGATCTTCAGACGGTGTGCCACCTGCCGGGCGCGCAGGACCTGGCCACCATATCCGTCTCCCAGCGCGAAAAGGCCGAGCGGGCGATCAAGGCACAGGACGGCCCCGACAGGGCTCTGGAACGTTGCCGGAAGGCTCCTCTCACTGGACGTGTCCTGCTGAACGTGGCCGATCTGCTGACCGCCCTGTGGAACGGTGGCGTGACCCTCCCTGGGCACGAGGAGGGACTGGTGATGGCCCTGCGCGACGGTGACCTCCAGATCATCGGTCAGGATTTCGCCAGCACCACCACGCCACTTTTCAGCTTCACCGGCAACCGAATCGTGCTGCCCGGCCTGGCGTTTCTCACCGACGAGATTCAGGGCCAGCGGTACCTGAGCGCGTCGGCGGTGATTCCCTTCCTGAAGCAGGTGATCTCCTCGCCTCTGCATCTCAATGGCCTGACCAATCCGGTGCTAAGCGTGGGGCCGGTCAACCTGCAACTGGGCACCCCGGCCGCGCCCGTGAAGACCGTCGATCTGCTGGCCTTCGCCCTGCTCGACGAACGCCGCACCAACAGCGACCTGCCGCTGCCGGTGACCCTCTCGGTGCTGACCCGGGCCAGCGCACGCGATTCCCACTCGTGCCAACTGGCGATTGCGGGCCAGGACGGCGAACTCTACGCGGTGGTGCAGAACACCCTGCGCCTGAACGGCATCGAGTCCGACGCCCTGAGCGTCCACAGTCTGGGCCGGGGCAGATTGGATCTCATGTTGAGCAATCCAGCTGCGCCCCGGCTTGTCCATTCTGTAGAAGACATGGACGCCGCCACCGCGCAGGGCCAGGAAGCCGTCCTCGTCTACAGGCTCGACGCCTCGGACCTGCGCGACATGAAGCTGACCCTCGTTCCCGCCGTCCAGCTCAAGGTCCAGTCACCTTATACGGATTCCGTTTGTTTCGTGTAGAAATCGGGACAGCTCCAATTTCTACACTCCACGTCCGGAACCCGTTTTTCTCTTGCCCGCTCTGCTCGGATTTCTAGGTGTTTTCAACATCTTTCAATCGCAGTCCGTATTAAACCTCCGGCAGATAACCGCCCACCTGCTCCAGCAGGTCGCGCGCCGTCAGATCGAGGCGCACCGGGGTGACGCTGATCATGCCGCGCTGCACCGCGCCGTAATCGGTGGTCTCGTCCTGGGCATCCTCGGCGCGGCTGACCCCGGCCACCCAGTGATAGTCGCGGCCCTCGGGGTCCTGGCGGGTCACCACGCTGTCCTCCCAGCGGTGGTGGCCTACGGCGGTCACGCGCACCCCGCTGGCCGGGCGGCTGGGAAAGTTGACATTCAGCAGCGTGCGCGGGGGCAGCCCGTGTTGCAGCACCTGACGCGCCAGCCGCGCCGCGTAGGCCGCCCCGGCTGCAAAATCGTACTCGCCGTCCGGCCCGCTCTGCTGGCTGAACGCAATGGCGGGTAGCCCCAGCGACAGCCCCTCAATGGCCGCCGCCACCGTGCCCGAATGCGTCAGGTCATCGCCCAGATTGGGGCCGAGGTTGATGCCGCTGACCACCAGATCGGGGCGGCCCAGCAGATGCACGCCCAGCACCACGCAGTCGGCGGGCGTGCCGTCCACCCGGTAGGCGGGCGTGTCGCCGAAGCCCGCCGCCGCCGTGTGCTTGAAGCGCAGCGGGCGGCGAATCGTGATGCCGTGGCCCACGGCGGACTGCTCGACATCTGGCGCCACCACGGTCACGTCGGCGAATTCGCTCATGGCGAGGCCCAGCGCCTTGATGCCCGGCGAGAAGATACCGTCGTCGTTCGAGACCAGAATGCGTGGGCGGGCGGTTGAAGGTTGACTCATGCCCCGCAGGCTAGCGCGGCGGCATCAGCATGGAGGCTGAGAAAGGACACGAAAACGCCCCCCTCCTACTGGAAGTGGGGGCGCGGAAGAAGGCCGGACCTACTTGCCCTGCTGGGCCAGTTTCAGGAAATACGCGCTGGATTTGTCGTTGGGGTCCAGCGCCACGGCGCGGCCATAGGCTTCCGCCGCCCCGGCGTAGTTTTTGGCCTCGTAGCGGGTGCGGCCCAGCCAGGCCCAGGCCTTGGCGTAGTCGGGATTCTGCGCGGTGGCCTGCTGGAACCCGCTCTGGGCCGCCGCCTTGTCGCCCGCCGTGTACTGACCGTAGGCGGCACGGAAGGTCCGCACCGCGTCCAAGCCGTACTGCGCCCCCTCCTGCGCCAGCGCGAGGTTGAATTTGTCGGTGGCGTCGGCCCCAGGCAGGGCCATGACCCCCTGGTACGCCTCCAGCGCGGCCTGGGCGTTGCCCATGTCCAGCGCCAGCCGGCCCGCCTGCCGCCACGCCTCGGTGAAATTGGGGGCGCTCCGGGCGGCGGCCTGGAACCCGGCCAGCGCCTGCGTCTTGCGCCCGGCGTCCAGATCGGCATAGGCGCGGCTGAACGCTCCGGTGGCGGCCGGGCCGTAATCGGCGGCCTTCTGCGCCAGACCCTGGAAGTACTTCAGGGACTTGTCGCCCGGCGTCAGGGCGATGGCCTGGGCGTACAGCGCCTGGGCGCGGGCGTAGTCGCCGCCTTCCAGCGCGGTGCGGGCGGCCCAGCCCGCGCACTGGGCACTCTGGGGATCGAACTTCAGGCATTCGGCAAAATAGCGGGCGGCCAGATCCGGCTGGTTGCGGACGTACGCCGAATACCCCAGGTTGTACTGCGCCAGACCGGCCTGCTGGGCGTCGCGGCTGCCGGGCACGGCAGGAACCACCTTGAAATAGGCCGCCCAGGTCACTTCCGCCTGCCGCCAGAAGCCCACCTCGGTGTAGATCTGTGCGCGCAGTTTCAGGTAATCGGCATTGCCCGGCTCGGCCAGCACGGCGGCCTCAGCGGCGGCGGCGGCCTGCGTCCACAGCGCCTGATCGATGTTCGCGCTGCCCTTGGGGTAGGTCTTGCGGGCCTCGTCGGCGAATTTCTGAGCCGCAGCGGCAGCATCCGCAGCGCTGGTATAGGTCACGGGCTGCGGGGCGAAGGCCGGTTGCCCCGTCGGCTGGGGGGCAGGCGGCGCCGTGTCCTGGGCCAGGGCGGGCGCAGCGCTCAGGCCCAGCACCAGCAGGGCGCGGACGGCCAGGGACGCGGACGGACGTTTGGGGGTGGACATGGTGAGACCTCCGGAAGTTGAGTGTGGAATGGACGGCAATGGGGCTTCCTTTCTGACCCTAGGCGTGGGCTGTGGGCGATTCGTGAGAACACCCGGCCCCCTGTCCATGCTCGGTTGACTCTTTGGGGGCGTTTCGCCTGCGCCTACAGCCAGCCCCGTTCCCGCGCGGCGCGGGCGGCCTCCACCCGGTTGGCCGCGCCGAGCTTGCCAATCGCCTCGGACAGGTAGTTGCGGACGGTGCCCTCGGACAGGTGCAGGTGGGTGGCAATCGCGGCGGTACTCGCGCCACCCTCGGCCTGCAACAGCACCTGACGTTCTCGCTCGGTCAACGGGGAGGCGTCGGCCCAGGCTTCCCCGGCCAGTTCGGGGTCAATGGCGCGGCCCCCGGCGTGGACCCGGCGGATGGCGTCGGCCAGCTGACTGGCCGGGGCGTCCTTGAGCAGGTAGCCACGCGCCCCGACGTCCAGCGCCCGGCGCAGGTAGCCGCCCCGCGCGAAGGTGGTCACGATGA
Source organism: Deinococcus radiopugnans ATCC 19172 (assembly GCF_006335125.1). Lineage (NCBI taxonomy): Bacteria > Thermotogati > Deinococcota > Deinococci > Deinococcales > Deinococcaceae > Deinococcus > Deinococcus radiopugnans. Next base: position 57,724 of record NZ_VDMO01000011.1, on the reverse strand, counting down.
TGACGCGCACGCCCGGCAGCTCGCCGCGCAGCCGCTCGGCCAGATCCAGGCCGCTCAGCCGGGGCATCTCGATGTCAGTAACCAGCACGTCCGGCTTCAGCTCGCGCACCGCGTCTAATGCCGCCTCGCCGTCTGCCGCCTGTCCCACCACCTCCAGATCGTCCTCCAGCGACAGCAGCGCGGACAGGGCGCCCAGCACCAGCCCCTGGTCCTCAGCCAGCAGCACGCGGATCATGCCCGCACCAGTTCGCCCGCGCCCGGCCCCTGCGCCGCCGGAAACTGCGCCGTGAGCGTCGTTCCCCCCTCGCCCCGGCGCTCCAGGGTGCCGCCGATGGCGCGCAGGCGTTCACGCATGCCGGTCAGGCCGCTGCCCTCGGGGGCCAGGCCGCCCACACCGTCGTCGCGCACCGTCAGACGGTGGCCGCCTCCCACCGGAGCAATAGAAATCCAGACCTCGCGGGCGCGGGCGTGGCGCACGATGTTGGTCACGGCTTCGCGCAGCAGCATGGCGGCGCTGGCCTCGGTCTGGGCAGGGAGTTCGGTCAGGGGGGTGGTCACGTTGAGTTTGACCCCCGCCGCATCCAGCGCCACCTTCGCGCGGGCCAGTTCCGCGCTCAGGCCGCTGCCCTGGTAGCCGCGCACCGCCGAGCGCACCTCCTGCAGGGCTTCACGCGAAATGCGTTCCACCTCGCGGATTTCTGCGGCGGCCCGTTTCGGGTCACGCTCGGTCAGACGGCTGGCGAGTTCGCTTTTCAGCACGATCACGCTCAGGGTGTGGCCCAGGATGTCGTGCAGGTCACGGGCAATGCGCTCGCGCTCGGCGTCGGCAGCCAGTTTTTCCTTTTCCAGCTGAACCTGGGCCAGCCGCTGATCGGCCACCGTGCGGCGGTACGAGGCGTGGTTGGCGTAGGCCGCCACCAGCGTGAAGACCATGTTCGGCCCCAGCCATGCCAGGTCTTCCAGCGCATAGCTTCCGTTGTAGAACGGCAGGGCCATGACCATCACGTTAAAGACCGCCAGCCACAGTGCGAGCGACACCCGCGCCTGATAGCCGATGATGCTGCCGCCGTAGATCAGGAAGGCGGTGACGCCCCCACCCACGGCCGGAAACAGCACGGCGTAGGCCAGCAGCGAGTAGGCCCAGCCCGCCAGCGCCCAGCGCGTTCCGGCCCGGCGGAAGAAAAATACCTGGGCGTACACCGCCAGAAAGCCTGCCAGCACGCCCCAGAACAGCAGCCACTCGCCGGGCGGGCGCGCGTGATCGAAAAAGCCAAGAATGGGATAGGCCAGGAACATCAGCCAGAACAGCGGGAACAGCTGCCAGAAATTGAACGTTCGGCGGGCGGGTGGGCAGGCGGTCATGGTTCGCCCAGCTCGTGCAGGGGGCGGCGGTCTGGGCCGGCCAGTTGAAAGTCATGAAAGTGGGCACGGAAGCCGGCCCGCCCCGGACTGCCGGCGAGAATGCCCACGCGGGCGCCCAGGCCAGGCGGAAACGGGGCCACACGCAACAGCGTCCAGCGCTCCCGGTCAGTCGCTCGGGCGTGCAGGATCAGCGCGTCGTCTCTGCGGATCATGCGGAAGGTCACCTCGGCGTGGGCCTCGGCGGGCTGCACGCTCCAGTCGGACTTGTCGTGCGTGACCACCGCGCTCCACTGCTGCCTGCCCACATACTCCACGCCCACCTTGCACCAGTGCCGCTCATTGGCGCGCAGCATCAGCCCGGCCTGATCGTACAGTTCCGCGTACTCGCCGCTCACCCGCACGCTGGCCGTGAACTCGTCCAGCGCGTCCCGCAGGAAGGCGTGGCCGTCGTCGTGGGTAAAGCCGTACTGCGTCTCACGCCAGAAGTCGCCCCCCTTTGCGGTGACGACGTCCAGCGTTCCGTCCGTGTGCGCGGCCCAGCTCTGCGGTTCGGCGTGCCACTCGAAGGCTGACCAGGACTGGGACATGCCCCCATTCTCCCCCAAAACCCTGGCTGCCTCCAAGTTCATAGCCCGCGCGCCTCGTCCTTCTTCAGGCCCCAGATCGCCAGCGCGCCGAAGACCAGCGCGTACAGCGCCAGAGACAGCCAGTGCATCGGCTCGCCGGAGGTGTTGCCGGTCACGGTGCCCCAGCCGACCTGCGCCAGGTGGTAGGTCGGCAGGTACGGCGCGAGCTTCTGCATCACGTCGGGCAACCCGTTCAGCGGCACGAACAGCCCGCTGGCAAAGGACATCAGCACGCTCACCACGTTGGCGATCACGTTGGCGGCGGTGGGGTTGATCAGAAAGCCGATCATGAAGCCCAGCGCGATCAGCGGCACGCAGCCCAGCAGCAGCTTGCCCAGAATGGTCAGCGCCAGCACGGGGGGCAGCGTCACGCCGCCCGCGAAGTGCGCGAAGGTGTACAGCATCGTCAGACTGAAGGCGCTGAAGACCAGCGCGGCCACCACCTTGCCCAGAAAGTACAGCGGCGCGGGCATGGGCGAGGCCCGCAGCAGCCGCAGCCAGCCCCCGGTGCGCTCGGCGGCCACCGCCAACCCGAACGAATACATGGCGAGCGTCAGGAGCGAGTACGTGCCGAAACTGACCAGGATGTAACGCCCGACGTTGGTGCCGTCCGGCAGTTGCTCGTTCACGTTGGGCAGCCCGAACAGCGCGAACCACAGAATCGGAAAGCCCACCGTGCCGATAAAGAACATCGGGTTGCGAACCATGCGCCGCAACTCCGAGAGCACCAGTTGCCCCAGCGCGGGCAGAGGAGCGGCCTGCCGGGTGGCAGCGGCGGGGGCGGGCAGGGTCAGGGGCTGAACGTGGGTGGTGGTCTGGGTCATGGGGTGGCTCCTTTCGTGGTGGATGGAGAGGCGGATCAGGCGCGGATGGTGTCGTCTGGTTTCGGCGTCGCGGTCAGGCTCAGGAAGGCGTCTTCCAGGCTGGCGCGGCCCACTTCCAGCTCGCTGAAGGCGACGTTGCGGGCGAACAGGGCACGCAGCACCTCTTCCGGCTGGCGGGTTTGCAGGTCAGCGTGGCCGCGCGAATCCACGCTGACCGCTTCCACGCCGGGCAGGGCCTGTAGCTCGGCCAGCACCAGATCGGAGGTAAAGCGCACCCGGCTGGTCAGGACGTCCCCGCGCAGGCTTTCGGGCGTGCCATCGGCCAGGATGCTGCCGGCATTCATGACCACCACGCGGTCTGCGGTGCGCTCGGCTTCCTCCAGGTAGTGGGTGGTCAGCAGGATGGTGCGGCCCGCCGCCTTCAGGCCGTCCACGGCGGCCCAGAACGCCTGCCGCGAACCCGCGTCCATGCCCGTCGTCGGCTCGTCCAGAAACAGGACCTGCGGGTTGCCTACCACCGCCAGCGCGAAGGCCAGTCGCCGCGCCTGTCCGCCAGAGAGGGCACCCGCGCGGCGTCCGGCCACATCGCCCAGTTGCGCCAGTTCCAGCGCCTTATTCACCGCCAGCGGCGCGGGGTACAGGCGGGCGAACAGCGTGACCGCCTCGCGCACGGTCAGCGCCTGGGGAATGGCGCTCTCCTGCGGCATGGAGCCGATGCCGGTGCGCACCGCGTCGCGGCGGGGATCCTCGCCCAGCACGCGCACGCTGCCGCGCGTGGGCTGCGCCAGCCCCAGCATCAGCGAGATCGCAGTGGTCTTGCCCGCGCCGTTCGGCCCCAGCAGCGCCGTCAGCTCGCCGGCCCGCACGTCCAGGGTCAGATCGGCCAACGCCCGTACCTTTCCGAAGGTCTTGTCCACACCGCTCAGCTCAATTGCGTTCATGCCCCTATGGTCTGCTTTCCCGCTGTCCGGACGTAGTGCCGGGTGTCAGGCGTGAGGGGTGACAAGTGTCACCTTGATCACCTCTGCTACCCTGAGCCCCGATGACTGCATTTGAAACCGTGCGCTACGACGCCGTGGTGCTGGGCGGCGGCGATCCGGGAGACGCGTTCGCGGCGGCCCACGGCGTGGCCGTCAAGCCGCTGATCCCGGTGGGCGGCGAACCGATGGCGCTGTACGTCCTGCGTGCCCTGCGCGGCAGCGGGCGGGTGGCCCGCATCGCCTACGTCGGCCCGGTCACGCCCGAGATTGGGGCGCTGATCGACGTGCGCGTGACCGATCACGGCTCGCTGCTGGGCAACCTGGAAGCTGGGGTAGAGGCATTGGAGGTGGACGGGCAGGCTGCCCCGCGCGTGCTGGTGGTCACGGCGGACATTCCCATGCTGAGCGCTGCCGAGGTGCAGGACGTGCTGGACAGCGCCCCCACCGACGCGGCCCTGGTGTATCCGGTGGTGCGGCGCGAGGTCTGCGAGGCCGCGTATCCCGGCGTGCGGCGCACCTACGCCCGGCTGCGGGACGGCTCGTTCACCGGGGGCAACGTCTTTATCCTCGATCCGGCGCTGATCGGCCAGTTCCTGCCCCGGCTGCGCGAGGTGCTGGCCGCCCGCAAGGCCCCGCTGAAACTGGCGGGCCTGATCGGGCCGGGCATCCTGTTGCGGCTGCTGACCGGCCGCCTGACCGTGGAGGCGCTGGAGAGCAAGGTGTCGGGACTGCTGGGTGTGACGGCGCGCGCCCTGATCACGCCCCACGCGGCGGTGGGCACCGACGTGGATCAGGACGAGGATCTGGCGCTGGCCGAGGCATACCTGAAGTCCCACCAAGCGGGTTGAGGGCGGCGCAGCCCAGCAGAGGGCTTCCTCCACTCTTGAGCGGACTCCACTGCCCCCCTGCCCCCCGAAAAGCTGTGCCCATTCACCCTTGCGCCGTCCCCATCGGCTGTGCATACTGTCCCGCATGACCCATATCATCACCAGTCCCTGCATTGGCACCAAGGATCAGGCTTGCACCGAGGTCTGCCCCGTGGAATGCATCTACGATGCCGGCGAGATGTACCTGATTCACCCCGACGAGTGCATCGACTGCGGTGCGTGCGTGCCCGCCTGCCCCGTCAGCGCGATCTTCCCCGAAGAGGACGTGCCCGCCGAGGAAACCCCGTTCATTGCCCGCAACTACGAGTTCTTCGGGGCCTGAGTCCCGCTCTCCGTTCTGCCTGCTCCCGGTCATGCGCCGGGAGTTTTTCGTGGTGCTCAGGCTTGCCTCTGGGCCACGTTCAGGGCTAGCATGGCCCCTGCGCCGGGCCACCGAGCAGCCCTCCACGAACAGCCGTGCCGGAAACATCAACGGGCCACCACCCAAAACCGCGTCCCCAATCCAAGGAGGTGATGACGTGAATCCTGAACCGCTGGAAGCTGACCCCCCCAGTCTGAAGCTGAGCCACAGTGGGCTGACCAGACCCAGCCTCACGCCATCCCCTGCCTGGAGGACGCCATGCCCCTACACACAACCCAGACCAGCCTGACGCCGGGGGGCAGCCCGTGCTGACGTATTACCGCAGCATCGGCGGCAAGCTGACCACCATCGACGCCTACACCGACGGCTGCTGGATCAACGCCGCCGATCCCAGCCCCGAGGAACTGGCGCGCATCAGCCGCGAGACCGGGCTGGAACTCGATTACCTGTCGTACCCGCTGGACCCGGACGAACGCTCCCGCTTCGAGCGCGAGGACGGCAACCTGCTGATCATCATGCAGACCAGTTACCGGCTGCCCGATTCCAGCGATATTCCCTACGACACCGTGCCGCTGGGCATCCTGCACACCGATCACTGCATCGTGACCGTGTGCATGCTGGAGGACAACCCGGTGATCAAGGACGTGATCAGCGGGCTGGTGCGGCGGGTCAGCACGGTCAAGAAGAACCGGCTCACGCTGCAACTGTTCCTGCGCAACGCCCAGCGCTTCCTGATCGACGTGCGCCAGATCAACAAGCGCGTGGACGTGATTGAGGACAAGCTGGAAAACAGCCAGCAGAACCGCGAACTGCTGAACCTGCTGAAGCTGGAAAAGAGTCTGGTGTACTTCATGACCGGCCTGAAGGCCAACGAGGCCATGATGGAGCGCGTCAAGCGTGACCGCATCTTCGAGATGTACGAGGAAGACAGCGACCTGCTGGACGACGTGTTGATCGAGAACCTGCAGGCCATCGAGATGGCGTCGATTGCCAGCAACATTCTGACCAGCATGGCCGGGGCCTTTGCCAGCGTGATCAGCAACAACGTCAATCAGGTGGTCAAGGTGCTGACCATCACCACGATTCTGGTGGCGATTCCCACGCTGGTGACCAGCATTTTCGGCATGAACGTCGCCCTGCCCTTCGAGGACAACCCCAACGGCATCTGGATCGTTCTGACGCTGGCGGCCAGTCTGGCAGGCGGACTGGGCTACCTGTTCTACCGCTGGCGGGTGTTCTAGCGCCTCACCCTTACCGTCTGGCTGAGATGAAGACGACGCGCTTGGAGACGCGCCATTCGCCGCCCTGGATTCGGGCCATCACAGCCTGGGTCAGCGCTGCCCGCGCCCGTTCCAGTGTGTCCGGCGCGAGGTTCTGAAGCGCGGGCATGGATTCCAGATAGGCCAGCACCGGCTCCGGCGTGGTAAAGACCAGCGCATTTTCGATGAAGTCGAGTTGCACATTCCCGAAGGCTGCGCGCACCAGCCTCTCACCCTGGGTTTCCGAGAAGACGGCTGAGCCAGCCTTGCTGTCCAGCAGGGCATTGACCGCCGGTTCGGCTTGCCCGGCTTCCGCCACCGCGTCCCACAGCTCGGCCATGTAACCCTCGGCGTTGGTCACGGCCAGAAAACGCCCACCGGGTTTCAGCACGCGCCGGAACTCGGCCAGCGCCGCCGCCACGTCGGGCACGTGGTACAGCATGTGGCGGGCGGTCACGACATCGAAACTGGCGTCCGCGAAGGGCAGCGCCGCCGCGTCGCCCTGCTGGAATTCGACGTCTGGATACTCTCCTGATGCCCGCTCCACCATGCCCGCCGAGAAATCCAGCCCGACGATGCGGCCTTGGTGACCCTCCGCCCGCAGCCGGCCTGGAAAGTCGCCGGGGCCGGTGCCCACGTCCAGCACTGCCTCGTCGCCAGTCAGGGCCAGCAGGCGATCCACCGTGCCTTCCAGCCCCGGCCCCACGCTGTAGCGCTCGTGGGTCCCGATGCGGGTGCGCAGGTGGCGCTCGGTGGCGTACTGCGCGGCAACTTCGGCGGGCGAGGAGGACATGGGGCCAGTGTAGGACGGGCCGGAGGGTGAGGATCAGCGGGGGATGGAAACAAGAGGGCTGAAGGCTTTTCCCACAGCCTCCAGCCCTCTTTCCACACCCCTAGTCAGTATTGCCGCCCGAACAGAATCCGCTTGCCGTAGGCCGCCGGCTTGCCGGTATGGAAGCACACGCCACCCTCCTCGCGCTCGGCAAAAAACTCGGCGTCGTCCAGCGGGACGTTGCGAACCGTGGCCTTGGTCTCTTCCTTGATCTGGCGCTCGCTCTCGGGATCGCTGCAGTGGAAGGCCCGCACCCACTTGCCGTCCTCGATGGCAGCCTTGAACTCCTCGTAGTTGTCCACCGTGACCGTGTTGTCCAGCATGAAGTCGGTGGCCCGTTTCAGCAGCCATGCCTGAATTCCTTCCAGTCGCTCTACCATGCCGCCCACCGCCAGATCGCGTTCCAGGGTCTCCTTCTCGCCACTGTTGCGGTTCTTGACCACCACCACGCCCGCCTCCAGATCGCGCGGCCCCAGCTCGATGCGGACGGGCACGCCCTTCAGTTCCCAGTCGTTGTACTTGAAGCCGTTGGTCACGCCGTCGCGTTTGTCCACCTTGACGCGCACGCCGTTCTGCGCGAGCTGGGTAGCCAGACGTTCGCCCTCGGCCACCATCTCGTCGAAGTTGTCCTTGCGGCCCACCGGCACAATGACCACCTGAATCGGGGCGATGTTCGGGGGCATCATCAGGCCCGCGTCGTCGCCGTGGGTCATGATCAGCGCGCCGATGATGCGGCTGGAAATGGCCCAGGAGGTGGTGTGGGCGTAGTCTTCCTTCTGCTCGCGGGTCTGGAACTTCACGTCGAAGGCTTTGCTGAACGCCTGCCCCAGGTAATGGGACGTGCCGCTCTGAAGGGCCTTGCCGTCGCGCATCATGCCCTCGATGCTGTACGTCGCCACGGCCCCGGCAAAGCGCTCGGAGGCCGACTTCTCGCCACGCACCACCGGCAGGGCCAGCACGTCGCGGCAGAATTCGTGGTACAGGTCAAGGATCATCCTCACTTCCGCCCGCGCCTCGGCCTCGTCGGCGTGCGCGGTGTGGCCCTCGTGCCAGTAGAACTCGGAGGTACGCAGGAACGCCTTGGTGCGCAACTCCGCGCGGAACACGCTGCCCCACTGGTAGTGCAGGAAGGGCAGGTCGCGGTAGCTGTTCAGCCAGCCGGACCACATGTGCCCGATGATGGTTTCAGAGGTGGGGCGCATCACGTACGGCTCGGCCAGTTCCTCGGTGCCGATCTTGGTCACCGTGAACAGTTCCGGCGCGAAGCCCTCGACGTGATCGGCCTCGCGGGCGATGAAGTTCATAGGAATCAGTGTGGGGAAGATCAGCGATTCGTGGCCCGTCGCCTTGAAGCGGTCATCCAGCCAGCGCACGATGTTTTCCCACAGCGCCGAGCCGTAGGGCTTGACCACCATCGCCCCGGCCACCGGGCTGTTGTCCGCGAGATCGGCCTTCTTGACCACCTCGTTGTACCAGTCGTTGAAATCCACGCTCTGGGGGGTGACGCCGTACTGCTGCGCCTTCTTGTCCTGCCCCCCCTTGCCCTTACCGCCGTCTTGAGTCATCGCAGGCCATGATAGCGGGCGGGCGCCGGGGGACAGTGGAGGCCCGCTCAGCGTCCAGTGCCCGCTGCGGCCAGATCCATGCTCGGCAGTCCAGGCGACACCCACCCATTCCCCCGCACCACGAAGCGCCACGGCAGGTTGCGGCCCTCCTTGATGCCAATCCGGGCCGTGACTCCCACCGCTTCATCCGGCAGGGTGGCGGGCGGCGCGAGCAGGTGCAGCGCGGCGCTGTCCACCACCGTCCCCCTCACCTCGGCGGGCCGGAGGCCCAGCGCGTACACCAGTTTCGCGGGGCCGTTGGTCAGGGCACGCTCGCGGGTCACCGGGCGGTGCGTGAGCATCTGGCCCCGGCCCTCCAGCGGCTCCAGCGCGCGGATCAGGACGCTGGCGGCGATGTCCTCCTCTCGGCACGACACCTGGAGCAGCGGATGCCCGTGCGTGCTCCAGAACAGCCAGCGGCCCGGCTCAGTTGCCATCTCGGCGCTGCGGGCGGCGTGAAAGCGCCCGGCGGTGCAGGCCGGGTCACGCGGGCAGTCGTAGGCCTCGGTTTCCACGATCCGCCCGCTCAGGCGCTCGCCGCCGGGCAGGACGTGCACGAGGGCACCGCCCAACAGTTCGCGGGCCACCCGCACCGGATCGCGGTTGAAGAAGGCGGGAGGCAATGGGTCAGACATCTGCCCAGGCTAATGCGGCACAACACTCATTCATTTCATGAGGAGGGGTTAAGGTGTCTCCCCGTCTGGTTTGGGGCAACGCGTGATCAGCGGACACGCTTCAGCGAACGATGCCTGCGGGCCGTCACCCGTCTTTCAGGACGGCTGGCCCGACTTTTTTTCTGGAGGTACTTCCCCTTGGTTCTTTATCTTTCCGTGGCGATCATCGCCGCTTTCGTGCTGTGGGGCCTGCTGAACCCGGCAGGTCTGGGCACCGCCGCCGAAGCCGCCGTGGCCTGGACGACAGGCACCTTCGGCTGGTATTACCTGCTGGCCGTGCTGGGATTCCTGCTGTTCTGCGGCTTCCTGGCCTTCAGCCGTTACGGCGGCATCCGGCTGGGCCGGGACGACGAGCAGCCCGAGTTCAGTACCCTGTCGTGGTTCGCCATGCTGTTCAGCGCGGGCATGGGCATCGGCCTGGTGTTCTACGGCGTGGCCGAGCCGGTGTCGCACTATCTGGTGCCGCCGGGCGGGCTGACGCCCGAGACGCCAGAAGCCGCACGCGCCGCCCTGAAATACTCGTTCTTTCACTGGGGGTTGCACCCCTGGGCCATCTACAGCGTCGTGGCGCTGTCCATCGCGTACTTCTCGTTCCGGCGCGGCGAGCCCACATTGATCAGCCGCACCTTCCGGCCCCTGCTGGGGCAGCGGGTGGAAGGCCCCATCGGCAAGACCATCGACGTCCTGGCGATCATTGCCACTGTCTTCGGCGTGGCGGCCTCGCTGGGCTTCGGGGCCGTGCAGATCAACAGCGGCCTGAACAGCGCCTTTGGACTGAGCATCGGCACGCCCGCGCAGATGGTGATTATCGGCGTGGTCACCGTGCTGTTCCTGATCAGCGCCATGACCGGCCTGAGCAAGGGCATTCAGCTGCTGTCCAACACCAACGTGATCCTGGCCGGCCTGTTGATGGCGGGCGTGTTCGTCTTCGGCCCCACCGTGTTCCTGCTGGATACCTTCACCACCAGCGTGGGCGGTTATGTGCAGGATCTGATCAACCTGTCCACCCGCCTGACGCCGTTTACCGGGGCCACCTGGGTGGGCGGCTGGACGATTTTCTACTGGGCGTGGTGGATCGCGTGGGCTCCATTCGTAGGCCTGTTCATCGCGCGGGTCTCCCGGGGGCGAACCATCAAGGAATTCATCCTGGGCGTGCTGGGCGTGCCCGCGCTGGTCAGCTTCGCGTGGTTCAGCGTCTTCGGCGGCACGGCCCTGCACGCCGCGCTGGCGGGCGACACCGCCGTGACCACCGCGACGGACGCGGATATCTCCACGGCGCTGTTCGCGCTGCTGCAGGGGTTGCCGCTGGGCGAGATCCTGACCGGCATCGCCACCCTGCTGATCGCCTCGTTCTTCATCACCAGCGCGGACTCGGCCACCTACGTGCTGGGGTTGCAGTCCAGCGGCGGCGCGAAGGAGCCCAGCAATCCGGTCAAGTTCACCTGGGGCGTCATGCAGAGCCTGATCGCCGTGGCGCTGCTGCTGAGCGGCGGCCTGGCCGGATTGCAGTCGGCCAGCGTGATGGCCGCCCTGCCCTTCAGCGTCATCATGATCGGCATGTGCTTCAGCCTGTTCAGGGCGCTCAAGAGCGAATTCCCATCCCGCACGCCGGGCCGGACGGTGAGCGACACGCCCACGCGTCCGCAGGACGGGCCAGCACCGGCGTCGGACTAGAGCATTTGTCAAAAGAGCTGTTTCCTTTTGACCGAACGGACTGGCACAGCTCGCAGAGTGAGTGAATTTCAACGAGCAGTTGGGACTGATTCAGCTCCGAAGGAGAGAATGGAGGCATCAGAAGTCTCCTTTTCTGAAGCTGTAATTCGGACAACTGCTCTAGCGCTGCCAGCCTGTCTCTGACGCCTTGACCTCCCAACCCAGCGGGCCGCCTCCAGTTCAATCTGGGGCGGCCCGTTCTTATGGTGGGGTTACACGGACTCCGATTGAAAGGTGTTGAAAACACCTGAAAATCCGAGCAGGAGGCATAGCGTCCTCATGGGCGTCTGTTCATGACGAGAGCGAGCAGGAGAAAAACGGCTTCCGGACGTGGAGTGGAGGAATCGGCGCTGTCCCGATTCCTGCACGAAACAGACGGAACCCGTATTAGCGGCCTGCCGCCTACTTCCGCATCATGCGCAGCCGCCGGAATACCTGACCCTCCTGACGGGTCACGGTATCCTGCAACTGGGCGGTGGTGACCTCTTCCACGGTGATAAAGGCCTTGGCGTAGGTGGCTTCGATCACGCGGAAGGCCTGTTTCATGCGCTTGCGGGCAATCACGCTGAACATCACGCGCACCTCGCCGTCGCGGCCCGAGGCGTTGACGGTGGTGACGTAGAAGCCCGCGTCGCGCAGGGCCGCCTGCACGTCTGGGGCGCTGACCGGCACGATCACGCGCAGCACCACCTTGCCCACCGCCAGCCAGCGCTCGATGTTCGCGCCCAGCATGGTGCCCGACGCATAGCCGCCTGCGTAGGCGATGAATTGCAGCGGGCTGTCCAGCGTGCTCAGCACCTTGGCCGCCGCCATCAGCCAAATCAGCGACTCGAAGAAGCTCAGTGCCCCGGCGGCCGTGCGTCTGCCGCGCACCAGCATGCCGATTCGCAGCGTGCCCAGCGACACGTCCACGATTCGCAGCGAGAAAATCAGCAGTGCGCCCAGCAGGGCATCGGCAGTCAGGGCGTCAAACACACCCCTGAACTTATGGGGGCATAAAATGAGAATGGTCAGGGCCTGAGCCGGGTGGGCAGGCTGCGGCCTCAGCAGGGCTCCAGCGCTCCGGCCAGGAAAACGTCGGACGGCGGTTTCAGTTCCGGTTGCCCTTACGCGCCTGAACCCACAGGTAGAGCAGACCGCCGAGAAACCCCAGCCCGCTCACGCTCAGGTTCAGCCACATGAAGGCGATGGTGCGGCTGTAGGCTTCGCCCAGCAGGACGATCTGCGCGAGCGTGGAGAAAAATTGCCCGGTCAAAAAGGCCAGCGCCAGGACAAACATAAGCTGCGGGTGCTGGCGTTGCCGTGCCCAGAACCACCACGCCAGCAGCGCGGGGACGAAGATCAACGCGATCAGCAGAGGCTTAAGCGGGCTGTTACTGGGACTAACAACAACTGGGATGATTGAGAACGCGGCCACCACGCCCAACATCACCAGAAACAGCAGCGGCGTGCTGACGCTGGGTGCTGGCCCGCGCTGTTCCGTCTCCGCCGCGTCCTCTCGCTGATTCACGTCTCTACGCTACCCCACTCCGCAGCAGGCCACCCTCGTAAATGCGCCGGATGGTGGCCTCGATGTCCGGCTCCTTCACGGTGATGTCGCGCACCGGGGCGTGGGCGGTGACGCGGGCAATCGGGGTGGCGGCGGCCCCGCTGAAGCCGTAGCGCACGCGCGGGCCGTCCGCGCCCAGCAGCGTCAGGCCCGGCACCTGCGGGTCAGGCGGGGCGGCGTCGAAGTCCACCACCAGTTCGCGGGCGCTGCCGTAGCGGACCTGCAACTGTGCCAGAGCGCCGTCGTACAGCAGCGAGCCGTGATCGATGATCATCACGCGGCGGGCCAGCCGCTCCACGTCGGTCAGGTCATGGGTGGTCAGCAGCACGGTGACCTCGCGCGTGGCGTTGACGTGCCGGATGAACTCGCGGATGCGCTCCTTCGCCACCACGTCCAGGCCCACCGTCGGCTCGTCCAGGAACAGCAGTTCGGGATCGTGCAGCAGCGCGGCGGCGAGGTCTGCCCGCATGCGCTGGCCCAGGCTAAGGGCGCGGGCAGGGGTGTGCAGGAATGGCCCCAGTTCCAGCAGTTCGGTGAAATCGTGCAGGTTCTGGCGGAAGCGGGCTGCGGACACGCGGTAGATGTGGCGCAGTAGTTCCAGCGACTCGGTGACGGGCAAGTCCCACCACAGCGTCGTGCGCTGGCCGAACACCGCGCCCAGCCGCGCCACGTGCGCCCGGCGATCCTGCCACGGCACCAGCCCGCCCACGTCCACCTGCCCGCTGTCGGGCACCAGCAGCCCGGTCAGCACCTTGATGGAGGTGCTTTTGCCTGCGCCGTTCGGCCCCAGGTAGCCCACAATCTCGCCGCGCCCAACGCTGAAGCTGACGTCCTTGACCGCCTCCATCACGCGGGTCTGGCCGCGCAGCAGGCCGCCCTGGCGCGTGCGGAAGGTCTTTTTGAGGTTATGGACGGTGATCATGTGGCTCCTTCGGAGGGAGGAGGTGGTCCGCGGTGCGCGGGATGCGGGGAAAGCTCCTCCACCGCACCCTGCGTCCGGCCTTCCGCACCCCTCCTCACGTTCCCGTCCCCCCATAGTGCCGCACGCCCACCCGCCAGAAGGCGAAGGCCGCCGCCAGCATCAGCGGGCCGACGAGGGGCGACAGGTAGGCGGCCAGCGAGGGCAGGCCATCGGGCAGGGGGCGGCTCAGGACGTGCAGCACGGGGAAATACGACAGGAAGGCGGCAGGCAGCAGGTAGGTGAAGGTCTTGCGGAGAAACTGGCCGTAGATGTCCATCGGATAGGAAATCAGGGTGCGGCCGCCGTAGGTCAGGACGTTCATGGCCTCCACGCTCTCCACCGTCCAGAAGGTCAGGGTGCCGCCGATCACGAACAGGCCGCCGAAAAAAGCCACCATGCCCAGCACGCTCCCGGTCAGCAGCAGCGCGGCTTCGGGCATCCAGATGGCCCCCGACGCCGTGACCCCATAGGCCAGGATGCCCGCCGCCAGAAACAGCCGCGTCACCCGCCGCAGCGCGAAGTCCGAGCCGAAGATCTGCAGGCGCAGCGGCGCAGGCCGCAGCAGAAAGGTGTTGAAGCTGCCGGTGCGGACATGCCCACTGAGGTTGGGGGCATCGAAACCGCCGAAGCAGAGATCCATCAGCACGAAGGCCAGTTCGGCCAGGCCGTACAGCAGGCTGACCTCGCCCAGCGTCCAGCCCGAGAGCGTGCCGAAGCGCGGCAGCACCAGGGCGAAGGCCGCAAATTCCGACAGCGTGATGAAGGCCGAGCCCAGCGCGTCCAGCGCGAAGGACACGCGGTAGACGGCCTGCGAGCGGGCCTGGGCGCGCAGCAGCAGGAAGTAGAGGTGCAGATGGCGGAGGGCAGAAGGCAGAAGGCCGTCCGCCGCCTTCCGGGACGAGGCCCTAGCCACCCGCCACCTCCAGCCGCCGCAAGCCGCGCGACAGGACGAAGGCCGCCAGCGCCCACAGCAGCAGCGCCCAGCCCAGTTGCACGGCCAGTGCTGCCCACGCCTCCGGCCCCGCCCGGACACCCAGCCAGAGTTCCACGGTGGTGTTCATCATGCTGGGAAAGGGAGTAAAGGCCAGGATGGTCTGAAACCACCCCGGAAAGAAGGCCAGGGGCATCAGAAAGCCGCTGCCCAGACCCAGCACCGCCCACGCGAAGCGGCCAAAACCAACGGCATCCGCTGACCAGAAGGCCGCGCAGTTGACCAGAAAGCGGAAGGCGAAGCCGCAGGCCCAGGCCAGCAGCAGGCTCAGGGTGGTGGGCAGCCAGCCGTCCAGACCCCTCGGAAAGGTGGCGCCCCAGACCAGCGCAAACAGCGCCAGCATCGGCAGGCCGCGCAGCACGAACTGGCCTGCCGCCCGGCCCGCGTCCTGCGCCGCCCACCACGGCAGCAGATCGTGAGGGCGCAGCAGGTCAGAGGCCACCTCGCCCCGGTGGACGGTTCGCATGAAATCCGTCCAGCCAAAGAGAGACAGCGCCATGATGAACGCCTGCGTGAGTCCGGTGTAGGTGATGGCGTCCTGCACGGTGTAGCCGGCCACCTGTGGCGTCTGACCGAACAGTGCCACCAGCACCGCGATCCGCAGAACCCCGAAAAACAGGTTGGTGATCAGCCCCCACAGCGCCGCCTGCGGGTACGCGAACTGCCGCCGGAAGCCCAGCCGCGCCACCGAGGCGTACAGGGCCACGTTGGGGCGGGTGGAGGGCAGGGCCGCTTGCATACAGACCCAGAAGCTTAGCCGCCGCCCGATACCAGGGCATATAGGCCAGATGGCGCAGAGAAAGACGGCGCGGGAACTCACGGTTCCACCCCGCCCAACGTCAGCAATTGCTGAAGCCGCCACTCAGGGGCAGGGGGTAGGCTGACCGGTGTTTCGCATTCGACAGTCACCCTCAGGAGGTCAGACATCATGATGGACATCTTCAACATGCTCGGCGGGATGGGCAACGCGCAGCAGCAGATCAGCCAGCAGACCGGGGCCACCCCCCAGCAGTCCGAAAGCGCAATGGAGGCGGCGATTCCGCTGCTGCTCGGGGCCATGACCCGCAACGCCAGCAGCCCGGACGGCGCGGCCTCGCTGGCCGGCGCGCTGGGCCAGCACGACGGCAGCGCGCTGGAGCAGTTCAGCCAGGGCAACACGCCCAACCTGCAAGAAGGCCAGAAGATCCTGGGCCACGTGTTCGGCAACCAGCAGCAGTCGGCGGCCAATGCGGTGAGCAAACGCGCCGGCATTGACCCGCAGCTCGCCATGCAGATTCTGAGCATGGCCGCGCCGCTGGTGCTGGGCTACCTGGCCCGGCAGCGTCAGCAGGGCGGCCAGCAGGGCCAGGGCGGCGGCGATCTCGGCGGCCTGCTGGGTGGCTTGCTCGGCGGCGGTTCTGCTGGCGGCCTGGGTGGCATGCTCGGCGGGCTTCTGGGCGGCGGTCAGCAGCCCCCTCAGCCCCAGATGCAGGAGAGGGGCGGCGTGCTGGGCGGCGGCCCGGTGATTTCCGGCCTGCCCCCGCAGCAGAACCACGCTCAGCAGGGCGGCGCGGGCGGCATCGTCGGCACCCTGAACAACGTGCTCGACCGGGACGGCGACGGCAACGCCCTGAACGATCTGATCGGGATGTTCAGCGGGCGGCGCTGAAGGCTGAGACTCAGAAGAACCCTTCCCGATGCTGGGAAGGGTTTTTTCATTCCACTCTCCTGAAGCCCTCCTCCACTTTCAGTCGCCCACAGAGTCCCGCGTCAACTCTGCCGCCTCGCCGTCGCCCGGATCGCCCAGCAGTTCCGTGCGTTCCTGCGGGGTCAGGGCCACCATCACGCGCCTCAAGACCACGTCCACGGCCTGATCGGCGCTCTCGTCCAGGGTCAGGCCGTCGAGCAGGGGCACGTCCTCCTGGCGGGCCAAGTCTTCGAGTTCGTCCTGCATGGCGCGGATCTCGTCGAAGTACTGCATGTAGCGGTGCAGCGGGCGGCTGGCGGCGGTTTCCACGTCGCGGCTCTGGAAGTGACGGCGGTGTTCGGCGGGATCGGGCAGCGTGACCAGCATGGGAATCACCAGCGCCCCGGCAAAAGCGTCGGCGCGCAGGTAGCCGGGGACCAGATGCACGCCCTCCAGGACCAGGCTGCTGCCCTCCTGCACCGAGCGGGCCACCACCGCGCCCAGGCCCACGTTGACCTGCTGCACCTGATCGCGGAACCCCGCCAGCAGCGCCCGCTTGCTGGGCGTTTCCGGGCGCGGCGCACCGGGGGGCAGCAGCGCCTCCCAGGCGTTGAAGGTACTGGCGTGCAGCGTGGGCAGCAGCGCCGGAGACACCATCGCGCGCATCACCTCGCGGATGGAATCGGTGCTGACCACGCGGGCAATCCCCAGGCGATAGGCGATCTCGGCGGCCAGAAAACTCTTGCCGGTGCCGCTGACGCCGCCCAGCAACACGATCACCGGGCGGGGGGGGCGGCGAATCACGCGCAGCAGCCGGTAACGGGCGCCCACGTCCGGCCCCACCTCGTCGCGCAGCAGGGCTTCGACCTTGGCGCGGATGGCAGCGCGGGTCACCACCCGGTCCTCGGAGCCGCGTAGGTCGCGCTGGGTCACGCGGGCCACTTTGCGGGCCACGTCCGGCGTGACCCCGGCGGCCAGCATGGACTGGGTCAGAATGCCCTTGGAAAACGGCGTGGGCATGGTGCTCTCGCTGCTGATCACCCCCAGTTTGCCCCGGTTGTGGCGCAGGTAGCGGTAGGTCAGGCGCAGGTGTTCGCCGTAGCGCCCCGCCAGCGCCCGTTCGGTGCGGTTGTCGATGTCCTCGGCGCTCAGGCGGCGCACGCCCTCCTGACGCAGCTCCACGTCGACGGCGCTGGCGGTGGCGTAGGCCTCGCGCCCGGTCAGGCCCGCGTCCTCCAGCGTGCGGGCCAGCACGCCCCGGCTGAACGGCAGATCGCCCTTCTTGGCGGTGACCAGAATGTCCACGAAGGCCGGAGTCTGGCTGGCCGCCGCCGCCGCCACCTCCTCGCCCGCCAGATCGCGCGCCACCTCGGTCATCAGCGCCTGCAATTCGGCGGGCGTGACCAGGGTGCGCCTTGAGAGCCGCAGGTGCTGCTCGATGCGCCGCGCCGCTGCCGCCGCCACCGCGCCAGAGGCCCCGGCGTTCACCAGCGATTCCACTACCAGTCCCCGGCTGAACGGAAAGGCGTGCCGTGGCGTGCCGATTCGCAGTTCTGGCTGGGTCAAGGGGGAGGCTCCTTTAGAACGAGACGGGCAACAAGGGAGGGCGGAAAACAAGAAGACGTTTCCGGCAGTCTAGCCAGGAAACGTCCGGGGAAGGTCACATCGGCCGGGAACGGGCTAAGGCTAGGGCCGGACCAGATCGCGGCGCACCGCGCCTTCCAGCAGCAGGTTCAGCGCCAGGCGCATCTCCTCCTGCAGCGGACGGTCGGTGCCGTAGGCGCTCCAGCGCAGGGCCACCATCAGGTAGGTGTCGGCAATCAGGTTGCTGATGCGCTGCAGGCTCAGGTCCGTGCGCATCTGCCCGGACTGGTGCAGCGGGCGCAGGATCAGCTCGATCACCTTGCTCAGCGGCAGCGCCTGATACGCGGTGCGGGCGCGTTCGGGGTTGGGGTTCATGACCTCGTAGGCCAGCGGGGGGAACAGGTCACGCTCACGGGCGTTTTCCTCGGCCAGCGCGTCCCAGATCTCATACAGCACCGCCAGCGGCGGGATGCCCTGCGACAGGCGCGACTCGGCCTGATCGCGCAGGCGGTCCATCACTTCGGAGCCGTAGTCGAGCAGCACGGCTTCCTTGTAGGGGTAGTAGTTGAAGAAGGTGCCGCGCGAGACGTTGCTGGCCTTGGCGATGTCGGTGGCCGTGGTGGTCTGGAAGCCGCCCCGCTTGAACAGTTCGATGGCGACACTGTAGATGCGGGCGCGTCGGCGCTCCTTCTGGCGTTCACGCAGCGAGGAAGAATCCATAGGGGTACCGTAGGTATACAGCTTCTGGTCTAAAATTGCACCCCGTCTAAATCAAGAAACCCCCAAGGCAGGGCGGCGAAGCCTGAAAGGCGCGGCCTGAGCTACCCAGTTTCGCCCTGGTGTGCAGATTCTCCCAGCTGGAAGGAGGAACAGACGCGGCGTCCGGCAGGACCGTCCAGCCCTCACGAAGGCGACGGCCGTCGCCGCCCCATCCGCTGCCGGGTCCCACCCCACTCCCCATCCCGGTTGCAAATTCGCTTAGGCTGTACACCATGAGCGCGATCCTGGGCATCGACATTGGCGGCAGCGGCATCAAGGGCGCACCCGTGGACACCACCACCGGCAAGCTGCTGGAAGACCGGCACCGCATCCCCACCCCCGAAGGCGCGCATCCGGAGGCCGTCAAGGACGTGGTGGCCGAACTGGCCAGACACTTTGGCGTGGACGGCCCTATCGGTGTCACCTTTCCCGGCATCGTGCAGCATGGGCGCACCCTCAGCGCGGCCAACGTGGACAAGGCCTGGATCGGGCTGGACGCCGACGCGCTGTTTACCCAGGCCACCGGGCAGGCGGTTCACCTGATCAACGACGCCGACGCCGCCGGACTGGCCGAGGCCCGCTTCGGCGCGGGTGCGGGCGTGAACGGCACGGTGCTGGTGCTGACCTTCGGCACCGGCATCGGCAGCGCCCTGATCCACAACGGCGTCCTGGTGCCCAACACCGAACTGGGCCACCTGTGGCTGCGCGACAAGGAGGCCGAGGGCTGGGCCTCGGACCGCGCCCGCGAGCGCGACGACCTGAACTGGAAGCAGTGGAGCAAGCGCGTCAGCACCTACCTGCAACACCTGGAACTGCTGTTCAGCCCGGACCTGTTTATCATCGGCGGGGGCGTCAGCAAGAAGGCCGACAAGTGGCAGGAACACATCAAGCTGGAGCGCAGCACCCTCGTGCCCGCCAAACTGCTGAACGAGGCGGGCATCATCGGCGCGGCCATGATGGCCCAGGAAGGCGGCGCAGAACCAGAGAAGAAAGGAGAGTCTGCGAAGAAGCCCACGGCTTCCAGGACTGCGCCAAAGCCCGACGGCAAAGGGGCGAAGAAGAAGTAGTCCCATTTCCTCTGCGGACCCCAGGGTTCTGGGACCTTCGCTCATCTCTGGATGCCGTCAAGAAAGCGGCGTGCGGTCCCTGTCTCCGCACGCCGCTTTCGTCTCCCCCTGTCCTACCCCTTCGCCCCCGCCACGATTTGCGGCAGGTGATCCGGCAGCTTCAGCATGGGCAGGTTGAACACGGTCCGGGCAGGCTCGTTGGGGGCGGTATTGCCCTCCTTGAGCATGGCGTACTGGTCTTTGGTGATCGGCGGGTTGGGCAGCAGGTTCATCAGCGGCACCGCCAGATTCATCAGCACGATCGGCACGGGCACTATGGGCTTTTTCTTGCCCAGCGCGTCCAGCTCCAGCTCCAGCAATTGACGGAAGGTGTATTCCTCCGGGCCGGTGAGGGCGTAGGTCTCATTCAGGCCCGTGTCCGTCTCGGCAGCGCCTGCGAACGCCTGGGCCACGTCCTGCACGCTGACGGGCCGGAAAGGAAAGGTGCCGTCGCCGATCTGCGGCACGATGGGCGCGGCGCTCACCAGTTCGCGCAGCACCCGTCCGAAGAAGTCGTCGCCCACGCCGAAGATCAGGCTGGGCTCGAAGATGGTGTAGCGCAGGCCACTCTCGCGCACCAGCGTCTCGGCGCGGCCCTTGCTGGCGCTGTAGCCGCTGGCGCTGTCCACATCGGCCCCCAGCGCACTCATGTGGACGTAGCGTGCCCCGCGCGGCACGGCGGCCAGCACGTGTCGGGTCCCGTCCACATGCACGGCCTGAAAGGTCTGCGCTCCTTTCTCGGCAATGATGCCCACCAGATGCACGACGGCGTCGGGGTCCGTCTGGGCCACCGCATTCAGGACGCTGGCCGGATCGGTCACGTCCAGCCGGATCGGCTGCCCCGCGCCGCCCTCTTTGCCCTCGCGGCTGCCGGCCCAGACCGCATGGCCGCGCGCGACAAGTTCCCCGACGATGGCCTGCCCGACAAATCCGGTTCCCCCGGTCACGAGTATCTTCACTGGTCTTCCCCCTGCGGTGGTGAGTCGTGTGACCCTGAATCGTTCGGCGGTGAGTGATGCGGGGGCGAGCCGCGCGGGGCAGAATGAGCCGATCTGGCCTCCGACTGCAGGCCCAGCGTACCGGAGATCATGGAGGCGGCCGCCGGGGCGTCGGGACCAGCGTAGAGACCGCCCAGTGCGGCGGCCAGTTCAGGCCGCTCATTCATCAGCGCCCCGCCCAGAAAAACCGGCAGGCCCAGCCGCCGCAGGATGGGTGTCGCCCCCTCTCCCCCACCGTTGAGCGGACGCACGGGCCGGGCGGCGGCGTGGGCGTCCGGCACCCAGCGTCCGTCCGCCCACTCCCCGGTGGCCCAGTCCTGCAACGCCCATTCGCCGTTGACGGCCAGCAACAGGGCCTGCGCCTCCCGCTCGTGGGCGAAGGTGGTCAGGTCGCCCAGCGGCACGTTCGCGCCCAGGTACGCCACCCGCACGCCGCGGCGGCGCAGGGCCAGCGTCAGCATCATCAGGCCCAGTTCGTGCTGCTCGCCGGGCGCGCAAGCGGCCACCACCAGCGGCCCCCAGCCACCTTCACGGTTTTCCTCGACGCCCGCAACTTCCATCAGGGCCGAGAGGCGCGAGCGCAGGTAGTGGCTGGCCCCGCGCTCGTGGGCAATGGTGATCTCGCCTCGCGCCCACAGCGAGCCAATTTCCACCAACGACGGCGACATGACGTGCGTCATCACGTCCTCCACTGGGAGGCGGGCATGCGCCTCAGCCAGTATGTCCCCGGCCTGCGCGTAATCGGCGGCGACTAACGCGCGGGCCAGCGCGTGCGCCAGGCCGTCCACCTGAACCTCGGGGCGCCTGGCCGGCGGCTCGGGCACGGGCGGCGGTCCTGGGGGCTGGAGCTGCGGTGACTGTGGCCGGTGCTGTGACACTCGCGAAGGCAACGCACCGCTGCCGCTCGACATGCCGCGCAGGGTCAGCTCCGCCGCCCGCCGGGCGCTGACGCCGCGCCGCTGGTGATCTTGCATCACGCCAATATCCTGGATGTCCTGGGGCGAATACAGGCGGTAGCCGCTGGTGTTGCGAACTGGCCGGGGAAAACCGTAGCGCCGTTCCCACTGACGCAACGTCGCGGCGGCCACCCCGGTCTGCGCCTCGACTTCCGAGGCGGTGAACATGGCCGTGTTGGCCCACTGTTCCTGAGGTCCGCCATCCGCATTCATCCCGCCCATTGTGAACGAAAGGCGGGGCGGGACCGTACGACTTCCCGCCCAGACCGGACTGCTGAAGGGGGTCTGACAAGGAAACCCCAAGACGCCCACCACCCTGATGGGTTCAGCCGCCCGGCAACGGCCTCTCGGGTTGGCACGGCGTGGACCTGCTCCTGTCCGCTAGACTGCGCGCCAGATGAACCTTCTGCCCACCCGCCCCGTTCCCGCCTCGGCGCGCCCATGAGTCACCTGTCACGCACCCTGCCCGTCAAGCGCGCCGCGCACGTGTATCTGGTTCAGGACGGCAAGCTGCTGCTGGTCGAGGAACGCATGGACGACGGCAGCATCTTCTACGGCCTGCCCGGCGGCAAGGCGCACCCCGGCGAGACGCTGGGCGACGCCGCCGTGCGGCAGGTGCTGGTGGAAACGGGGCTGACCGTCACCGATCTGGTGTTTGTCAGCCTGCTGGAAGGCGAGCTGCTGACCGGCACGCGCAACGAGTGCTACGCCAACTTCGGGCGCTTCACCGCCACCTTTTCCGGCGAGCTGAACCCCACCGATCCCGAGGTGGTGGGCATCCGCTGGGTGCCGTTTGCAGAGGTGGAGATGCTGGTCCGTTATGGCCCCCCACCGGAGATCGAGGAACGCAACCCGCTGATCTGGGTGCCGACGCGCGATTTCGTGAAGGGCCAGCCGCGCGCGTACTACCCGATCTAGGTCGGGGGGTGCAGGAATGACTCGCTTCACGTTCAGCCTGGTCCGGCGGTCTTCCAGTCTGCTGGCCCTGGCCCTCCTAGCCGGCACCCAGGGACAGACGGCCACGCCAACGGCCGTCCCCACGCTGCCGCCCCCATCCGCCCTGATCACCGCGCAGCCCATCGGTGATTCCATCTTCCCGGCGCTGGGTCAGGCCGGGCTGGACGTGCTGAATTACGATCTGGACCTGTTCGTGGACCGGCCCGGCCGCTCCGAACTGCGCGGCACGGTGGTGCTGACGGTGACCGCCACCCAGCCCCTGCCGGTGCTGAGTCTGGATTTCCTGGGACCACAGGTGCTGGACGTGCGCTGGGAGGGCCTGCCCGCTCCTTACCGCCACGATCAGACGGCGGGCAAGCTGACCATTCAGCCGCCCCAACCGCTGCGGCCCGGCACCCTCGCCAGAGTCACCGTGCGTTTCGCCGGAAAGGCGGGCGTGCGGCCTGACCCCGACTTGCCCATTGATGTGGGCTGGCAGGCGGTCCCGGCCCAGGGTGACCGGGTGGGCGCGAACTTCACCCTCAGCGAGCCGGACGGCACCCGCACCTTCCTGCCGGTCAACGATCACCCCTCGGACCCGGCCACCTTCACCACCCGCGTCACCGTTCCTGCCGGATACACCGCGGCGGCCAGCGGCGTGGAGCGTGCCGAGGTCGCCGCGCCGGACGGGGGCCGCACCTTCACCTTCGAGCAGGCGCAGCCGATTCCCACCTATACCCTGGCGATTCACGTCAACCAGTTTGAGCGGGTGGATGCCGCGGCCGTCCCCGTCGGCGTGGCCGGTTCGGATGTACTGAGACGCGATTATTTCCCCGTCGGTACTCAGGCCGACACGCGCGCTGCCTACACCTCCACGGGCGAGATCCTGAAGGTGCTGGCCGAATGGTTCGGCCCCTATCCTTTCAGCGCCTACGGTTCGGCCATCGTCA
Source organism: Deinococcus radiopugnans ATCC 19172 (assembly GCF_006335125.1). NCBI lineage: Bacteria > Thermotogati > Deinococcota > Deinococci > Deinococcales > Deinococcaceae > Deinococcus > Deinococcus radiopugnans. Next base: position 34,146 of record NZ_VDMO01000011.1, on the reverse strand, counting down.
CGCCCCGCGTGCCGGCGCTGGAGACGGCCACGCTGTCCACCATGCCGGTCACGTCCAGCAACACGCGCGTGCTGGTCCACGAAACCGCCCACCAGTGGTTCGGGGACCAGCTCACCCTGGCCGACTGGTCCGAGGTCTGGCTCAACGAGGGCTTCGCCACCTACGCCGAACTGCTGTGGGCGCAGGCCCAGGGCGAGGCGGGCGAGGACATCGTGCGCGGCTGGTACGCCCGCGCAGGCCGCAGCCAGACCCGCCCGCTGGTGGCCACCAGCGAAGCTCAACTGTTCGACACCACCGCGTACATCCGGGGAGCGCTGGCCCTGCACGCCGTCCGGGTGACGGTGGACGACGCGGCCTTCAAAGGCTATCTACGAGGCTGGGTGGCCGGGTTCCACAACCGCCCCGTGACCACCGCCGATCTGCTGGCCTACACCCGCACCCGGCTGGGGGCCACGGCAGGGGCGGCGCTCCGGCTGTGGGCCGAGTCGCCGGAGTTGCCCCCCTTTCCGCAAAGGTAAACACCGGCACATCCACCGGGCGCAGGGAGGCTGTGCGTGTCAGGCCACCCCGCACGCCCGCTGCAGCAGCAGGTGCAGCTCGTCGCGCCCCAGCCGACGGGCATCCAGCGGCAGACCGTCCGGCAGGCTGCTCAGCCCCTGCACGATGGGCACGAAGCGGAACTCGGGACGGGCAATCAGGTCCCGGCGGGCGGTGAAGGCGACCACGAAATCGGCGCGCAGCTCGAAATGGGCGTTGAGCTCGGCGCGCAGCGGAAAGGGATCGCCGGACAGCAGATCCATCAGCGCCGGGTGCGGCTCGAAGCCGTCCTCCAGTTCCTTGAGCAGGCGGGACGTGTCCAGAAAAATCGACGCGTTGGGCAGGGTATAGCCCGCGATCCGGCGGCGACAGACTTCCGGCGGGTCGCCGCGCACGCCGCTGACGCGGCGGCCCTCGCGCTGCGCGCCTCCCAGCAGCGCCCAGAACCGCGACAGGCTGGAATATCGGGCCAGCTCCACGTATCCGCCGGGTTTGGCGGCCAGCGGACGGGTGGGCCGCTCGGCAGAGGCGGTCATGCCCCATGTTACCCGCTGGCGTCCAGGGCAGGCCCTAAAGGATCGGTGAACGCAGGCCTGGGCGGTTGCACCCTGTCGGAAAACGCTGGACGCGGTACAACAACGCATGACCAAATCCCCTCCCAATCCGATGGCCCTGCTCGCGCAGATCGACATGGACGCCCTGGGGCGCCTGAGTCAGAAGGTGGACCTGCCCGGCCTGCTGAATGCCGCCTCAGCCATGAGCGACGGACAGCTCAAGCAGCTCTCGCGCATGCTGGCGGGCGGCGGCGGCGAGGACGGGCAGAAGGAACTGCCTGAGGCCGACGGTGACTTCTACGGCCAGATGGACACCCTGACCGCCGAGGAGCGCGAGGTGGCCCACACCACCCGGCGGTTCATGCACGAGCACGTCGCCCCGATCATGAACGAGTACTGGAGCCGCGACGAGTTTCCCAGACAGCTGATTCCCGAACTGCGCAAGCTGGACCTGCTGCGCAAGATCTGGAACGAGGACGGCAGCCGCAAGCCCAACGCCACCGTGATGGAAGGGCTGGTGACGCTGGAGGCCTGCAAGGTGGACGTGTCCACCGCCGTCTTCTTCGGTGTTCACGCGGGCCTGGCCTTTGCGAGCATCGCGCTGGGCGGCAGCGACGAGCAGAAGGCCGAGTGGCTGCCCAAAATGATGGATCTGGAAGCCATCGGGGCTTTCGGGCTGACCGAACCGGAGGGCGGCTCGCAGGTCAGCCAGGGCATGCGGACCACCTGCAAGCGCGACGGTGACGGGTGGACGCTGCGCGGGCAGAAGAAGTGGATTGGCAACAGCACCTTCAGCGACATGACCGTGATCTGGGCGCGCGACGTGGACACGCAGGAGGTGCGCGGCTTTATCGTGCGCGCCGGCACGCCGGGCTACAACGTGGAGAAGATCGAGGGCAAGATTGCCCTGCGAATCGTCGAGAACGGCCTGATCACCCTGGACGACTGCCGCGTGCCCGACAGCGACCGCCTGCAGAACGTGCAGGGCTGGCGCACCACCGCCGAGGTGCTCAAACTGACCCGCGCGGGCGTGGCGTGGCAGGGCGTGGGCTGCGCGATGGGCGCGTATGAACTGGCCGTGACGTACAGCCAGGAACGCGAGCAGTTCGGCAAGCGCATCGGCGAGTTCCAGCTGATCCAGAACCACTTGGTCCACATGCTGGGCAACGTGACCAGCATGTTCGCGCTGTGCCTGCGCCTGAGCCACATGGCGGACGGCGGCGATATGAAGGACGAACACGCCGCCCTGGCCAAGGTGTTCACGGCGGCGCGCTGCCGCGAGACGGTGGCCTTCGCCCGCGAGGCGTTCGGCGGCAACGGCATCCTGCTGGAGTACGGCGTCGCCAAGCACTTCGCCGACACCGAGGCCATCTACTCCTACGAGGGCACCAACGAGATCAACACGCTGGTGGTGGGCCGCGCCATCACGGGCCTGAGCGCCTTCGTCTGATACGGACTCCGATTGAAAGGTGTTGAAAACACCTGGAAATCCGAGCGAGAGGAGCAGCGTCCTCCCTGCGGGCTGTTCCAGTCATGGGCGTCTGTTCGCGACGACAGCGAGAATGAGGAAAACGGGTTCCGGACGTGGAGTGTAGAGATCGGAGCTATCCCGATGTCTGTCGCGTTACAAACGGAATCCGTATAACCGCCCGGATTCGCAATGGGGATGAGAGACAGATGCACTCATCCCCATTTTCGTTGTTCTTCTTTGAACCACCCTCAATGGAGTGTTTCTCTGTTCTACACCACACTTTCATATGAGCACGACGTTAAGTACACGAAGGGGGCCGCCTCCCCGGCAGACCGTTAGTTTAGGCATATGGAAGGCAGGTTCCAGACCACACAGGCTGGATCTGCCGCGCCGGGTTGGTCCCCACATTCCCTGACCCGGCGCAAAAGGAGAACACATGACCCTGAACCGTGACATCAATTCCCACCGCCTCGGCTGGCGCGGCGTCCTCGCCGGCATTGTGGTGGGACTGGTTTCTACCCTCACCATCATCGCCCTGGGGCTGGTCATCACCGCTCTGACCGGCCTCACCCTGAGCGGCGTCGGCATTGCGGCCGCCATCTGGACTGGAATCGCCGCGCTGGTCGGCGCCTACCTGGCCGGCCTGACGGCGGTGCGGTCCAACGCGCCCTCCACCCGCGCCGACGACGGCATTGCCGCCATGACCCATGACGACGCCACCCTAACCGGTCTGGTCACTGGTAGCGTGCTGATCCTGCTGACCACCCTGTTTGCCTTCAACAGCGCCTCGCGCATTGTCGGAACCGCCACCAGCACCCTCGGCGGTCTGGTCGGCACCGCCGCCACGGCCACCACGGCGGCCGGCGTGGGCGGAGCGCAGGTGCCCGGCATCCAGAACTTCTTCAACAACATCACGCCTGCGGACGTCGAAGGCCTGATCGCCGACAACACCGATCTGGACCAGGAGCAGGTGAGCGCCACCGCCAACGTGGTGACCGGCATCGTGCGCCGCGCCAGCAACGATCTGGGCGACGTGGACCTGACCAACATCGGCGACTTCGCCCAGGCCCGCGTGGACTCGATCAAAAAGGCCCTGAGCGGCCCGCAGTTTGTGACCCGTCTGGAGCGCCAGGGGCTGACCAACGCCCAGGCCACCGAAGTGCAGACCGAGATCAACCAGTCGGTGGACCGCATTGAGAAGCAGGCCAACCAGGCCCTGGACAATGCCGAGGACGCCGCCCGCAAGGCTGCCAGCACCGCTGGCTGGGCCTGGCTGCTGGTGGCGGGGCTGACCCTGCTGGCCAGCATCTTCGGTGCACGCAGCGCGGCCACCACCGCCGTGACCAACGTCGCCGCCCGCCGCCCCAACTAAGCCCGCCCGTCGTTCGCCTTTTCAGAGCCGCGCCCCCGATTGGAGGCGCGGCTTTTTATGTGGCATCGGCCGTTCGGAGGTCAGGCCCCCTCAACGAATTCGCAACAACGAACGTGAGCTGTGGCATCATCGGCGAAATGAAAATCCGTTCTCGCCTCCGTCTGTACCTGCGACAAGAGCGTGCCGCATGACCGCACCGAAAGCTGTCCGGCCTCCCCCAGCAGGTGGTCCCTCGATTTTCCTGTGGTTGCTGGGCGCGGTGGCCGCATTCCTAGCGCTGTTTTTCGTGATCACGTTCATCCTGCGCCAGATGCCCGATCCGATCGGCCCCCGCGCCGACCTGTTTGTGGAAGGCGCGCGGATGACCCTGCAACTCACGGTGGTCAGCGGCCTGATCGGGCTGGCCATCGGCATGATCGCGGGCATTCAGAAAACCAGCGAGCACTGGCTGGTGCGGGCGCCCGCCAACTTCTTCATCTGGCTGGTGCGCGGCACGCCGCTGCTGGTGCAGATCCTGTTCGTGTACAACGCGCTGCCGGGCATCCTGGCGGCCATCGGCATCAACCTGCAACTCGATGAATTCTGGTCTGCGGTGATCGCCCTGTCGCTGAACGTGGGCGCGTACAACGCCGAGGTCATACGCGCCGGGATTCTGGCGATTCCACGCGGTCAGGGCGAGGCGGCCCGCAGCCTGGGCCTGAGCGGCGGTCAGACCATGACGACCGTGGTGTTGCCCCAGGCCCTGCGGATCGTGGTGCCGCCCCTGGTCAACAACATCGTGGCGCTGCTCAAGGATTCCTCGCTGGCGTCCAGCATCGCCCTGCTGGAGCTGACACTGGCCGGATCGCGGGTCAGCTCCGAGAGCTTCCAGCCCATTCCCGTGCTGACCACCGTGGCCGTGGTGTACCTGGCCTTGACCACCGTGCTGACGCTGTTCACCGATCAGCTGGAGAAGCGGACGAAGATCGCCAGCCGCTGAGCGGGCCGCAGCAACAAACCACCCCCTCTCCACTGACAGGAGAGGGGGTGGTTTGTTGCTGGAAGGGTTAAGGACCGCCCTCAGTCGCGCCTGGGGGGCCGTCCTCCCCGGTCCCCGCCACCCGAACGCGGCGGACGCGCCTCACGCGGGGCGATCTTGCCTTCCAGTTCGGGGCGGATCAGGTCGATCTTGCCCCGGTCATCCACGGCCACGATCTTGACGCGCAGCTTGTCGCCCACGTTCATCACGTCTTCCACGGCGTTCACGCGCTCCTCGGACATCTGCGAGATGTGCAGCATGCCGTCCTGGCCGGGGTACAGGTTGATAAACGCCCCGAACGGCGTGGTCTTGACCACCGTGCCGTCGAATTCCTCGCCCGCCTTGGCCTCGCGGGTGATGCTCATAATGCGGTCGCGCACGGCTTCCGCCGACGCCGACTCGGCGCTGAACACACGCACGGTGCCGTCCTCCTCCACCGTGATCTGCGCGCCCATCGCCTCCAGCTCGCGGATCTGCTTCCCGCCGGGGCCGATCACCTTGCCGATCAGCTCGGGGTTGATCTTCAGGGAAATGATGCGCGGCGCGGTGGGCGACAGTTCCGGGCGCGGCGCGGCCAGCACCTCGGCCATCTTGCCCAGAATGTGCAGGCGGCCGTCGCGGGCCTGCGCCAACGCCTCGCGCATGATCTGCGGGGTGATGCCCCCCACCTTGATGTCCATCTGCAGGGCGGTCACGCCCTCAGCCGTGCCGCAGACCTTGAAATCCATATCGCCCAGCGCATCTTCCAGGCCCAGGATGTCGGTCAGGACGCGGTACTTGTCGCCCTCCATCACCAGGCCCATCGCCACACCCGCCACCGGCGCCTTGATCGGCACGCCCGCGTCCATCAGCGACAGCGTGCCGGCGCACACGGTCGCCATCGAGGAGGAGCCGTTGGATTCCAGCACCTCGCCCACAATGCGGATCACGTAGGGGAACTCCTCGAAGGAAGGCAGCACCGCGCGGATGGCCCGCTTGGCGAGGTTGCCGTGCCCGATCTCGCGGCGCGACTGGCCGCCCATGCGCTTGACCTCGCCAGTGCTGTACGGCGGGAAGTTGTAGTGCAGCAGGAACTTGTCGTTGTCCTCGGCGCTCAGGTCATCCACCAGGATCTCGTCGCGCTCGGTGCCCAGGGTGGTCACGCCCAGCACCTGCGTCTCGCCGCGCGTGAAGATGGCGCTGCCGTGCGCGCGGGGCAGGGGCCGCGCCTCGATCCAGATGGGGCGAACGGTCTTGGAATCGCGGCCGTCGGCGCGCAGGTCGTCTTCCAGAATCAGGCGGCGCAGCTCCTGTTTTTCCACCTTGTTGAAGGCGTTCTTCAGGGCGGTGATGCGCTCCTTGGCGCCGTCGGCGTCGGGGTCTGGCTCGTAGCCCGCGATGATCCCGTCGCGCAGGGCCTTGGTGCGGGCGCTGCGGTCTTTCTTCTTGACCGTCAGCAGCGCATCTTTCAGGCCGCCCGCCTTGGCCTTCTCGGTCAGCTCCGGCACCAGATCGGTGGTCAGATCGGTTTCCTCCAGGAAGTTGAACTTCTCCTGGCCCATTTCCTCGCGCATGGTCTCGATCAGCGAGATCACGCCCTGCATCTCGGCGTGGGCAAACTCGATGGCCCCCACCAGATCGTCCTCAGAGGCGTTCTGCGCGCCCGCCTCCACCATCATCACGGCGTCCCTGGTGCCGGCCACCACCAGATCCATGGGGCTGCGGGTCAGTTGCTCGGCGGTGGGGTTGATGACGTACTGGCCGTCGACCTGACCCACGCGCACGCAGGCGGTGGGGCCGGCCCAGGGAATGTCGCTCAGGGACAGGGCCGCCGAGGCGCCCACCGGCCCCAGCACGTCCGGCGCGTTCTGGCCGTCGGCGCTGATCACGGTGATGATCACCTGGGTCTCGTGGCGGTAGCCCTTGGGGAAGAGGGGGCGAATCTGGCGGTCGGTGATGCGCGCGCCCAGGATGGCCTTCTCGCCGGGGCGGCCCTCGCGGCGGTGGAACGAGCCGGGAATCTTGCCCACGGCGTAGTGGCGTTCCTCGAATTCCACGGTCAGCGGCAGGAAGTCCAGCGTGCTCTTGTCGTCGCGGGCCTGGGCGGTGACCAGCAGCATGGTGTCGCCGTAACGCAGGGTGACGCTGCCGCTGACCAGCTTGGCGAGTTTGCCGGTCTCGATGCTCAGCTCGCGCTCGCCGAGCATCGTCGTGTACGTTTTTCCAATCATGGCGGCCAGTCTATCCCGCGCCGTCCACCCCCGAGAGAGGGCTGGCTCGCTATGGAGTCCAGGCGGCTTTTTTCATGGCCTCGCGCACCTGGATCAGCCGCCGGTTCTTCACCAGATCGCCCTGCCACTCCCACACTTCGCTGCTCTGATCGCCGCAGCGCAGGGTCAGGGTGGCGCGGCCCTCGTCGTTGCCGGGCGCGCGTTCCGGGGTCTGCTGCTGCCACAGCTTCCTGACCACGATCAGGGCGGCCAGCTTGCGCCATTCCCAGGGCGTGACGGCTCGGGGCTGGCCCACCGGCTCGCCCACCGCCTGCTGCGCTACCGTGCCGTCGGCGTGAATGCTCAGGCTCAGGCTGGCGTGCGGGGGCTGCGACTCCGTGTAGGTCACGCTGAAACCAGCGGGCACCGGCTCGCCGCCCACCACCCCGCGCAGCACGCGTTCCACGCTGGAAGACGGGTCTGCCGTGCAGCTCAGCACGGCCGCCGCCGTCCCCTGCGACAGCGCACCCGTTAGCAGAACGCCGAGAAGCCACCTCAATTTCAGCATGATCGGTCAAGTCTGGCATGTTCGGCGCGGCCAGCGGCAAAGGATTGGCTCACCCTGCGCTCACCCGATGCGCGTGACCAGCACCCCAATACCCTCCACATCGACTTCCACCGTGTCCCCCGCCTTGACGGGGCCGACACCCTCGGGCGTGCCGGTCAGCACCACGTCGCCCGGCTCCAGGGTCACGAAACGGGTCACGTAGGCCAGAATGGCGGGCACATCGAAAATCATCAGGCTGGTGCGGCTGTCCTGTTTCGTCTCCCCGTTCACGCGGGTTTGCACGCGCACGTCCGAGGGATCAAAGTCCGTCTCCAGCCACGGCCCCAGCGGGCAGAAGCGGTCAGCGGCCTTGGCCCGGAACCACTGCAGGTCTGTTTTCTGGCGGTCACGGGCGGTCAGGTCCAGCCCGCAGGTGTAGCCCGCGACGGCGGCCAGGGCATTCTCCGGCGTCAGGTGCCGCGCCCGCGTGCCGATCACCAGCGCCAGTTCGCCCTCGAAGTGAAAGTTGTCGCTCCACTCGGGGGCATCCACCGTGCCGCCCGGCTCGGCCAGCGCGTTGGGGCCTTTTAAGAAGATGCCCGGTTCGGTGGGCAGGTCCCCCTTGTCGTTGCCCAGCTCGCGGATATGATCCAGGTAATTGCGGCCCACGCAGACGATCTTGCTGGGCTCGGCGGGCGGCAACAGGGCGGCCTCGTCGAGAGGGGCCGAGTCGCCGGTACGCGGGCCGCCCATGCCCCGCGTGAACTGCACCGCTTCTCCATCTACCTCGCCCCAGTGGGCCTCGCCGTTCCACATCATTCTGACCAGTCGCATGCGGGCAGGATAGCGCCTGACGTGGACTGTTCCGGGGTCAGTCCAGCGCGTTGAGTTCGTCGAGGATGACCTCCTCGATGCCCTGCGGGTCCAGCAGGGTGATGTTGTGGGCCGTCATCGTCAGAAAATGCTGGCGTTCGAGCTTGCGCAGCACGCGCACCACCGTCTCGCGGCTGGCCGAGACGCGCAGCATGATGTCAGTGATGCTCAGCGGCAGCGTGGCGGGGTCCGGCACGCCCGCCGCCACGCGCTGGCGGTACTGGCCGCTGAAGACATGGCTCAGGGCCGCCTCGGTGTTCAGGCCAAAGGCGATCAGCTCGTCGTTCAGGGCGGTGACGCGGGCCACCAGCATCGCGCTGAGGTTCCACAACACCTGTGGGTGGCGCACCAGCAACTGCTTGAAATGGCTGCGGTACAGCATCAGGGTGGTCACGTCGGTCAGGGCGACCACCGTGGCGCTGCGCTCACCGCCGCCCAGCACCGCCGTTTCGCCGATCACGCCAGGAGCGTACACGTCGCCCATCACGCGCCCGTGGCTGCCCGGCCCCACCCGGCTGACGCGCACCGCGCCCGACACCAGCAGGTGCAGCGCCTCGCCCGCCGTCTGCTGTTCCAGAACCACGTCGCCCACGCCGAACTGCCGCCGGGTGACCACACGAGCCGCCTCGCGCAGCGCGTCCTCGGGCACGTTGAGGAACAGCGGATTTTGTTTCAGCTCGGACACACGGTGCATCGGATACAGAATAGCGCGGGAAGGTGCGACAAGACCGGAAAGTGGATTTCATTACAAGAAACGGCGAAGGGTCTCCCCCGCTGGGCGCAGACGCGCAGGGTAAGATGCGCCGCGTGACGCCTGCCTCTCCCCCCGCCCTGGAAGCCCTGGACCTGCGCCACAGCTTTGGCGCCCTGACGGTCCTGCACGGCGTATCCCTGCAGGTCCAGCCGGGCGAGGTGGTGGCGGTCACCGGGCCGTCGGGCAGCGGCAAAAGCACGCTGCTGCACCTGCTGGGCGGCCTGGACGTGCCGGACGCGGGCGAGGTGTGGTGGGCCGGAGAGCGGGCCGACACGCTGGACACCCAGGCGCGGGCGGTGCGGCGGGCCGGGCGGGTGGGGCTGGTCTTTCAGCACCATTACCTGCTGGAAGACCTGAGCGTGCTGGACAACGTGCTGATCCCCATGCGGCTGGCCGGACAGCGGGACCCGGCACGCGCCCACGCCCTGCTGGCCCGCGTGGGCCTGGCTGGACGCGAGGCCGCCTTTCCAGGTGTCCTGAGCGGCGGCGAGCGGCAGCGGGTGGCCGTGGCCCGCGCCCTCGCCTCGGGGCCGGCGGTGGTGCTGGCCGACGAACCCACCGGCAGCCTGGACCGCGCCAATGCCACCACCGTCGCGGCGCTGCTGGTGGCGCTGGCCCGCGAGGAAGGGGCGGGGGTGCTGCTGGTCACGCACGATGACCGGCTGGCCGGGTACGCGGACCGCGTGCTGCACCTGCTGGACGGACGCTTTACCGACGAGCTGCCGGTCTACGGCTGAACAGGCCCACGGGCCTCGACTTGAACCGCAAGCCTGAACAACGGAGAACGGTTCTTCAGCTTAAAAAGCGAGCACACGCTGATCGGAACAGAGCGGCAGGTTTAGTCCAGCCGGTTGCCCCGCTGGTATTGCGCGGCCACATCCGGTGTCACGCCCAGCTGCTGCGCGGCGTGCCAGGCCCAGTGCGGATCGCCCAGGAACGGGCGGCCCAGCGCGATCAGGTCCGCCTGACCCTTTTGCAAGATGTCCTCGGCCTGCTGCGGGCTCTCGATCATGCCCACCGCCATGACGTCCAGATCGCGTACGGCGTCCTTGACCGCGGTGGCGAACGGCACCTGATAGCCGGGGGCGGGGGTGATCTGCTGCTCGGTGGTCAGGCCGCCACTGCTGACGTCCAGCACATCCACGCCCTCGCGCTCCAGCAGGCCCGCAAGCCTGACCGTTTGCTCCAGATCCCAGCCGCTCCCGGCCCAATCGGTGGCGCTCACCCGCACGAACAGCGGCTTGTGCATGGGCCAGCCGCCGCGCACGGCCCGCACCACGTCCATGAGAAAGCGGGTACGGTTCTCGAAGGAGCCGCCGTAGTCGTCGGTGCGCGAGTTCGACAGCGGCGACATGAACTGGTGCAGCAGGTAGCCGTGGGCGGCATGAATCTCGACGACGTCGAAGCCGGCAATCTCCGCCCGCTGGGCAGCCGCCACGAAATCCTGCGTGACGCGCCCGATGTCGTCGGCGGTCATGGCGTTGGGGGTGTGAAAGACCGGCGCGAACGCCTGCGTATCCGGCCCGATCACGCCCCATCCGCCGTACTCGTGCGCCACCGCGCCCTTGCCACGCCATGGGGCGTAGGTGCTGGCCTTGCGCCCGGCATGCGCCAGCTGAATGCCGACTCGCCCGCCCTGCGCGTGGATGAAGTCGGTAATGCGCCCCAGCGGGATGATCTGCTCGTCGGCCCACAGGCCCAGATCCTCGGGGCTGATGCGCCCCTCGGGCGAGACGGCGGCGGCCTCGGTGAAGATCAGGCCCGGCGCGGCCAGCGCGAACTGGCCCAGATGGACGAGGTGAAAATCGTTGGCCAGCCCGTTGTGGGCGCTGTACATGCACATCGGCGACACGACGATCCGGTTGGGCAGGGTCAGCCCCTGAAGTTTGAGCGGTTGGAACAGTTTGGGCGTGGTGTCGGGCATGCGGCCAATGTAGGGCGGCGACGTGAAGTGCGCCAGATGGCCGATGCTTAGGCTTGGATCATGCTTCAGGCTGGGAGGATGCAGCTTCAAACCAACCTGGAAGGGATTACGCCCGCTGCCCTGAACGGCTTTTTCGAGGGCTGGCCCAACCCGCCGACACCGCAGACATTGCACCGGATTCTCGCTGGCTCCTACCGGATGGCGCTGGCGGTAGACGACGGCCAGGTGATCGGCTTCGTCCACGCCATCAGCGACGGCGTGCTGTGCGCGTACATTCCGCTGCTGGAGGTTTGGGCCGGGTGGCGCGGCCAGGGCATCGCGTCACGTTTGATGGAGAGCCTGTTCGTCCAACTGGACGGCCTGTACATGATCGACACCGCCTGCGACGACGAACTGGTGCCGTTCTACGAACGCTTCGGCATGATGCGCGGCAACGCGATGGTTCGCCGGGATTACGCGCGGCAGCGTGGGCAGGGCTGAGGCTTATACGGATTCCGTCTGTTTCGTTAACAAACCGGGACAGCAGCGGTTTGTCAACTTCACGCCCGGAACCCGTTCTGCTCCTTCTCGCGTCCGCTCGGATTTCCATCGTTTTACAAACGATTCCATCGGAGGTCTGATTATTTCAGATCGAGTTTGCTCAGATCGAAGCCGTTCGCTTTCGCCGACGCCAGGGCCAGCTGTGCGCGTTTCTTGCGGCTGGCCGGATCGTCGTTGAACAGGCCGTCCTGCGCCAGCGCGTCGTGGTCATAGGACAGGCTGAACATCCAGTCCAGACGCTCCTCGGCGGACATGACGTTAATCTTCGAGAACTGGGCGGGCTGAAGCATGGAGCGCTGCAACTGTTCTCGCAGGGCGTCCAGCTTGGTTGGATCAGGACTCGTGCCCGACACCTGTTTCCACATCCCACCTAGATAGGTGGCCACCAGTTCCGGCAGGCCCGGACTGCGCTTGTCGAAGGCATTGAAAACCCACAGGCCGTTCGCCAGATCGTTGTCCTTCAGGAAAGCGACAAAGGCTTGCTTCTCCTGCGCGGATTTGCCTTTCATGGCCTGATCGGCCAGCCTTTGACGGAACAGGCCCAGGCGTCCCTCACTGAACCTCACGGCCAGCCGCGGATCGGGGGTGTAGGCGGACGGGGCGCTCTTGCCCGACTTGCCAGACAGTTCCAGGGTGCCCTGCAAAATGGAACTGCTCAGCGCCGTCTGCCCGAAGCCCACGCCCAGATCGAACGTCGCGGACGGTGAATACTGGGCCAGCGCCAGACCAGCGCCCAGCAACAGGGCCAGAGACAGCGCGCGGGGGCGAACGCCCCGCCGGACGGCAAGTCGGTTCGTCATGCGGCACAGTCTACCCGCCCCGCCGGGCCTGCCAGCCCTCCCAGTCCTGCTGGGCCTGCGCCCGCGCCGCGTTCCAGAAGGCCCTTTCCAGTTCGATCAGGTCAGCTTTCACGCCGGAGGGCTGGCGGTAATCCGTGGCTTCCAGCCGCGCCAGCAGAGAGGGAAACTCAGGCTGGCTGAAAGCCGCGTCCAGCGCCTCATGTTCGGGCGCGAGGGCGGCGGCCCTGACCAGTTCGCCGTACCGCCGGCCCAGACCCTGCAAATCCGCCACATTCGCCGCATAGACCCATGGGCCATGCTCGCCCAGCAGCGCCACCAGTCCAGACCACTGCGAATCCATCACAGCGCTCACAACTTCTTTTGGAGGCGTGCGCGAATCCAGCCACGGACGCGCGGCCAGCAAGTCGGGGGCCAGCCACCGCTCGCCCGCGAATTCGCGGCCCACCCGCTGGGCGTCGGCGGGCGAGAACACGTCACGCAGGTCAGTCAGGTGGGACAGACGGGCGCGGGCGTCGGGCGTAAGGCCGATGCCTCGGGGCCTGGGTTGTCCGAGCGCGGCCCAGGCGACGCGGCGCAGGGCCTCGGTGTCCAGAACGATGTCCTGGGCCTGCAAGGAGGCGTCCAGCGCGGCAAGGCTGGACAGGTCTGCCCCCTGCCGCAGTTCAAAGCCCTCTGGCAACAGCGCAGCCCTGAGCCGTTCCAGCCTCTCCCCCACCATCAGCTGCTGGCGCTGGTGTAGCTGCCCACCGCCCGCAGCCAGAACAGGCGGGTCACGGCGAACAGCCCGGCGGCCACCAGCGGCGAGGCCATCGCCAGCGCGGGCGACAGCCGCCCGGTCATGGCCTGCGCGGGTACGGTGGTGATCAGGGCAATCGGGACGATAAAGGTCAGCGCGAAACGCACGGGCAGCGGAAAGGCCGTGACCGGAAAGCGCCCCGCGCCGAAGATGCCGTTGAACAGTTCGGCCACGTTCTGCGTCTTGACGAACCAGAACGCCGTGGTGGACAGCGCCAGCCAGATGCAGTACACGATGGTCAGCGCCGAGGCGTACAGCACGGCGGCAATCAGCACCCCGCCCAGTGTGGTGGTCAGCGCCGAGGCCGCGTACACGATCAGGCCCAGGCCAATCAGAATGTCGGGCACGCGCAGCACGTTCAGGTAACGCGTGCTGACGCTGAACTGCGCGTCCACCGGCTTGAGCAGCGTGAAATCCATGCTGCCGGTGCGGATGGCGTCGGCAATGCGGCTCATGCTGGGCTGGATAAACACGGCGATAAACCCCTCGGTCAGGATGAAAAAGCCCGTGACCAGCAGCGCCTCACGGAACGTCCAGCCGCCCACCGTGTCGCTGCCCTGCCCGAACAGCACGCCAATCGCCAGCAGCGCCACGCCCACCTGTCCCAGACTGCTCAGGACGGCGCCGATGAAATTGGCCCGGTACTCCAGCTGCGCCGAGATGGTGGCCCCGGTGAAGATGCGGATCAAGCGCAGGTAACGGGTCATTTGCGCCTCTGGCTCGGGGTGTACGCGGGATGCGGTGCGCGGTGCGCGGGAAAAGACCAGGCGTTGACCGCGTCCTGCGTCCTGCGAACCGCGTCCCCAGCCCTCACGCCCCCACCGCCCCGTACTTCTTCAGGCCCAGACGCCAGATCGCCAGCCGCACGAACCAGAACAAGACCACCCAGCCGAACAGGATCAGGGCGCCGTGGCCCGCCTGCGCCAGCGTGGCCTTGCCCGCCAGCAGTTGCGCCGGCAGGCCCAGCATGTAGGGAAACGGCGTCCAGACCGCGATGTTCTGCACCCACTGCGGGTAGAAGGTCAGCGGGGCGAACAGGCCGCCCAGCGCGGCGTACAGCAGCCACGCCACCTCGGAAAAGGCGGTGCTGCTTTCCGTCCAGAACGCCAGCAGGCCCAGCGCGTACTCGTACAGGAAGCGGACGGTGAAGCCCAGAATGCACAGGCCCAGCGTGACGGGATAGGCCCACCACTCGCGAGTAAACGACGCGCCCGACAGGAAGGCGAAGATCGCCAGCAGCACCAGCATCGGCCCGATGCGGACGAAGCGCTCGGCAACGTGGGCGGCGTACTCCACCCACATGGGATCCATCGGCCGCAGCAGCTTGGGCGACAGCGTGCCCTGCCGGATCATGAAATCCAGTTCCCAGCCCACCCACACCACCAGCAGCTGCCCCACCAGCCACACGCTCAGGAAGTAGGTGGCGAACTCGGAGCCGTCGTAGCCGTTGATCTGGCCGCCGGGAGCGGACGCCGCCTGCGCCATCCACACCAGCATCATCACCAGCGAGATGGTGCCCGACAGCATCCAGATGATGACCTCGGCGCGGTATTCGGCCATTTCCGCAAAGCGGGTGGCAAAGAGGACGCGGGTTTTGCGGAGCATGCTCATCGGCTGACCACCGCCTCCTTGACGTCCACTTTCTCCGCCGCCCCGAACAGTTCCGCCATCACCGCCTCGATGGGCGGGTCTTCCACGGTCAGATCCGCCACGTCCAGATCGGCCAGCAGTCTGGAGGCCCGCACGCTGACCTCGGCGCGGGGCACGGTCATCTCCACGCTCAGGCCGTCCACCTTCACGTCACCTCCGTAGGGGGCGAGTTGTGCGGCGCTGACGGCCTCGCGCAGCTTGAGCTTCACGGTCTTGCCGCCACCCTTGCCCTGCTCGGCCAGCCGGGCCAGATCGCCGTCGAAGACCAGCTGGCCGCTGTCGATCACCAGAATGCGCTGGGCCAGCGCCGTCACGTCGGCCATGTAGTGGCTGGTCAGGATCACGGTGGCCCCGTAACGCTCGTTGTAGTCGCGGATAAAAGCGCGCACCGACTCCTGCATGTTCACGTCCAGGCCAATCGTCGGCTCGTCCAGAAACAGCACGCGGGGGCGGTGCAGCAGGGCGGCGGCCAGTTCGCACTTCATGCGCTCGCCCAGGCTCAGCTTGCGAACCTGCTTCTTGAGGATGCCGTCCAGCGACAGCACCTCGGTGAACTCGCGCATGGTGGCGCGGTACTGATCGTCGGGAATCTCGTAGATGGCCTGATTGACCAGAAAGCTGTCCAGCGCGGGCAAATCCCAGATCAACTGCTGTTTCTGGCCCATCACCAATGTGATCTGCTTGAGAAACGCCGTCTCGCGTTTGCGCGGCTCGAAGCCGGCGATCCGCGCCTCGCCGCCGGACGGATGCAGCAGCCCCGAGAGCATCTTGAGGGTGGTGGTCTTGCCCGCCCCGTTCGGCCCCAGAAAACCTACTACCTCACCCGGCGCGAGATCGAAGGACACCCCCTTGACGGCCTCCACATACTTGGTTTTGCGGCTCACGAAGCTGCGGAGGCTGCCCATGAAGCCCGGCTCCTTCTCGTGGACGGCGTACTGTTTTTTCAGGTCACGGACGTGAACGGAGGCGTCCGGCAAGGTTGGGGTCATAAGTCCGTCCAGAATACGCCGGAAACGGATTTTCTGGGGCCAGTAGGCGAAATGGCGTAACGGCCCCGCGTGAAGGGCGTGCCCGGGTGGGGGCCACCGTAACCTCTGCCCCGCCGCCTGAGCGCCGCGCCCGCTACACTCGCCGCATGACGCGCCGTGACGGTGGCCGTGACGAACAAGGCCGCACCCAGACCCTCGAACGCACCACGACTCAGCGCCCCAGGCTGTACCGGGTGCTGCTGCTCAACGACGATTACACGCCGATGGATTTTGTGGTGATGGTGCTGTCCCGGTACTTCCGCAAAGCCGAGCAGGAGGCCGAGACCATCATGCTGGCGGTGCATCACAAGGGCCAGGGCGTCGCCGGGGTCTACACCCGCGACGTGGCCGAGACCAAGGTGGCCCAGGTGACTGCCCACGCCCGTCAGGAGGGCCATCCGCTGCGCGTGGTGGCCGAGCCGGAGGCAGCAGAATGAAAACTGACCACCAGAGGTGTAAGGGCACCCCCCTTAGACCTTCAGGCCTTTTGACCCTTAGACCGGCCCGCCAGGGGCGCAAATGATCGGCGATCACCTGCAAGTGACCATCGCCCGCGCCGCCGACTACGCGCGGGAAGCCGGGCATGAATACGTGACCCTGGAGCATCTGCTGCTGGCGCTGACGCATGACCCCGAGGGCCGTGAGGCGCTGCTGGCCGTGGGCGCGGATGTCGAGCGCCTGCGCGACGAGCTGGAGATGCAACTGGATGGGCTGGAAGTCGTGGAGGACGCCGAGCCGGACTTCACGCTGGGCGTTCACCGCGTCGTGCAGGGCGCGGTGCTGCAACTGCACGCCAGCGGCAAGGGGGGCGAGGACGCCGACGGGGCGCGCGTGCTGGTGGAACTGCTGGAGGAGGCCGACTCCCCGGCCCGCGCCGCGCTGGAAGCCCAGGGCGTGACCCGGCTGGACATGCTGGCCTACGTCTCCCACGGCACGGCGAAGGTGGAGGGCCGCAGCCGCGAGCGCCGCGTGGCGGGCATCGAGGAAGGTGCGCCGCAAGCCGAGGCTGAGCAAGACCCGCTGGAGGCCTACACGCAAGACCTGACCGCCGCCGCCAGAGCCGGGGACTTTGACCCGGTGATCGGGCGCGACGCCGAATTGACGCGTGCGGTGCACATCCTGGCGCGGCGCGGCAAGAACAACCCCGTGCTGGTGGGCGAGCCGGGGGTGGGCAAGACGGCGCTGGCCGAGGGGCTGGCGCAGCGCGTGGCGGACGGAAAAGCCCCCGGATTCCTGAAAGGCGCATCGGTCTATGCGCTGGACTTGGGCGCGTTGCTGGCGGGAACACGCTACCGGGGCGATTTCGAGCAACGATTGAAAGCGGTGCTGGCCGCCCTGGACGGCATAAACAGCGTGCTCTTTATCGACGAGCTGCACACGCTGGTGGGGGCCGGGGCCACGGAAGGCGGCAACGTGGACGCCGCCAACCTCCTGAAACCCGCGCTGGCACGCGGCAAACTGCGCGTGATGGGGGCCACCACCCCCGCCGAGCTGCGCCACCTGGAAAAAGACCGGGCGCTGTGGCGGCGCTTCCAGACCGTGGAGGTGGCCGAACCGTCCGATGCGGATGCGCTGGAAATTCTGCGCGGCCTGGCCCCCAGGTACGCCACGCACCACGGCGTGACGTACACCCCCGACGCGCTGGACGCCGCCGTGCGCCTGAGCGTGCGCCACCTGCGAGACCGCTTCCTGCCCGACAAGGCCATCGACGTGATCGATGAGGCTGGGGCGGCCCGCAGCAGCGCTGGAACAGGCGGCCAGATCGACGTGGCCGACATCGAGGCCACGGTGGCCCGTATGGCCCGCGTCCCTGTGGGCGCAGTGAAGGCGGAGGAGGTTCAGTCCCTCGCCACGCTGGAAACGGATCTGATGGGTCGGGTCTACGGGCAGGACGCGGCGGTGGAAGCCGTCGCCAGCGCCGTCAAACTGGCCCGCGCGGGCCTGCGCGACGCGCAGAAACCGCAGGGGGCGTTCCTGTTCGCCGGGCCGACGGGCGTGGGCAAGACCGAGCTGGCCCGCGCGCTGGCAGATCGCCTGGGCATCCACCTCGCCCGCTTCGACATGTCCGAGTACCAGGAGGCGCACACGGTGGCGCGGCTGATCGGCGCCCCACCCGGCTACGTGGGTTTCGATCAGGGTGGCCTGCTGACCGACGCGGTGGCGAAGAACCCGCACGCGGTCTTGCTCTTGGACGAGATCGAGAAGGCGCACCCGGACGTGTACAACGTCTTCCTGCAACTGATGGATCACGGCACCCTGACCGATCACGCGGGCAAGAAGCTGGACGGGCGCGGCCTGATTCTGGTGTTCACCACCAACGCCGGGGCCGCCGACGCCAGCCGTCCGGCTCTGGGCTTCGGGCGCGAGGGCCGCGCGGGCGAGGAAGCCGAGGCGGTCAAGCGCACCTTCACGCCGGAATTCCGCAACCGGTTGGACGCCGTGATCTATTTCCGCCCGCTGTCGCGCGAGGTCATGGCCGGCATCGTGGACAAGTTCCTGCGTGAGCTGGAAGCGCAACTGGCCGAGCGGGGCGTGACGATCAGCGTATCGCCGGAAGCCCGCGCCCGGCTGGCCGAACTGGGCTATGACCCGCAGATGGGCGCCCGCCCGCTGGCCCGCGTGATCGAGGAGCGGCTGGGGCGCCCGCTGGCCGACGAACTGCTGTTCGGGGCGTTGAAGGAAGGCGGGGCGATCACCGTCGATTTCTCGCAGGGCGCGTTCACCTTCAGCACATGAGGCAGGACCCGGCAACGGTTTCCGAGGTCACATGACACGCGGCGCGAAACCAACCAGTTTCGCCTGAACGACGGCGATTCTCGTTGCCCTCCTCCTCCACCGCAAACGTCTGGGCCTAACCTCTGAAATCACAAGCCGGCCAAGTCTTAATGGTCTGCGGGTCATGGTAAAGGTTAGCTACAGCCCTTTTCATATGAGAAAGAGACTTGCCAAGGACAATCAAGGCATGAAAAATATCCTGCTGATTCTGCTGACCGGTTCTCTGCTGGCTGCCTGCACGCCCAAAAGCGAAACGACGACCACCACCACGACCACCACGGACGCGACGGTGCCGGATACCACTGCGGACACCACTCTGCCGGACACCACTGTTGATACGACCGACACCAACGAGGCGGGCGTCGACAATCCCATCGCCGAAGGCGAGGGCGCGACGGACAATGCCGCTGACCCGGGTGTGGACAGCACCCTGACCAACGACGACGCCGCCACAGCGGGTGAGGAAGTCGATATGGCCGTGGGTGACGGCCTGGAAGGGACCGTGGCCGACTTTGACGGCACCGCCCAGACCTTTACGCTGAACGAGAACGACGCCAACTACGCCGTGACGGTCACGCCCGATACGGTCTTCGAGGGCAACGCCACCACCGCCGAGGAATTCTTCGGCACCGACCGTGACGCCGCCGACGTGGCGGTTGAAGGTGAGATTGACGAAGCCGCCAGCACGCTGACCGCCAATAAGATCACCCTGAACTGATCCAGATCGGAAAAGAGAGCCAGGCCCGCAAAGGTCTGGCTCCCTTCTTCATTGGCCCAGTGGCTGTGAAGGCCGCCATTTCATCCAAAAGACGCACGCTGTCCTCACGCCCCAGCCGCTATGCTCAGGGCGTGCGGCGGCGTGTGATCGGTCTGGTGGTTCTGGCGGGTGTGGTGGCAGTGGCGGCTCCTGCTTTTCCTTTTCTGGCGCGGTACGGAACGCTGCCCCACAAGCCTGACGGCCCGGTCACGGTGCTGCTGGCGGGCGTGACCCCCAGATACGACGAGCAGGCCCCGGTGTGGCCCTGGCCGGCCCGCCCCGAGGATTACAGCGGGCTGACCGACACCATCGTGCTGGCGCAGTTGCGGCCCGACGGTACCACCAACATGCTGAGCATTCCGCGCGACACCTGGGTCAATGTGCCGCAGTACGGCTGGGGCAAGATCAACGGCTCAAACCCGCACGGCGGCCCCGAAACCCTGATGGGCGCGGTTCAGAGCCTGACCGGCGTCCGGGTGGATGCCTACGCCCTGCTGTCGCTGAACGCCATGCGCGCCATGACGCAGGCGGCTGGCGGCGTAACGCTGGACGTGGCCCAGGACATGAAGTACGACGATAACGCCGGCAAACTGCATATCGACCTCAAGGCGGGGCGACAGCACCTGACGGGCGAGGAAGCCGAGGGGTACCTGCGCTTCCGCAAGGACAATCTGGGCGACATCGGCCGGGTGGCGCGGCAGCAGAACTTTCTGGGCGCACTGTTGAACAAGGTGAAAAGCCCGCTGAACTGGTGGCGCCTGCCCGGCATGGTGGGGGCGGTGGACCGCAACATGAAAAGCAACCTCAGCCGCGAGCAGGTGGCTGGCCTTCTGGGGGCGGCCCTGAGCGGGCCTAAAGTTGCCATGCACACGGTTCCCGGCAACTTCGGCGGGGGGGGCACCTGGGTGCCGGACCGGGCCGCGCTGTCGCAGCTTGTAGATCAAAACTTCACCGACCCCAATGATCCGCGCCGCCTGAGCATCGCCGTGGTCAACACCGCCGCCCCCGCCGGCAGCGCCCGCCGCCTGAAAGACCGCCTAGAGAGCCTGGGCTACCTGCAGGTCAGCGTCTCCAACGGCACCCAGGGCAGCGCCGTGACCACCGTCACCGGACCGCAGGCAGAGCGCATCCTGCGCGACGTAGGCCACGGTCAGGTGGTGCAGGCTCCCGGCGTGCCCGGCGCGGACGTGACCGTGCGGCTGGGCAGCGACACGCCTGCGGACTGACCGACAGGAAGCGGAACGGTCTGCGGGCGGGTGTTCTGTCCGTCCGTCTGACATCGCAGAATAAAGGCCATCGCCAAGGTTAGAGTCAAGCGCTCTGAATCGTTTAAGTCACTGGGAATTTCCTGCTAGCCTGTTGGCATGAGCGATCGAGAGTCAGGCCAGGGCCACGCGGCAGCGGAACATCTGAAATGGTGGCAGAGCGGCATCATCTACCAGATCTACCCGCGTTCATTTCAGGACAGTGACGGTGACGGTGTGGGCGACCTGCGCGGCGTCACGGCGCGGCTGCCGTACCTGAAAAGCCTGGGGGTAGAGGCCGCGTGGCTCTCGCCCATCTTTACCTCACCCATGCGCGACTTCGGCTACGACGTGGCCGACTACTGCGACATCGATCCGCTGTTCGGTACGCTGGCCGACTTCGACGCGCTGGTCGAAGAGGCGCACGGTCTGGGCCTGAAGGTGATGCTGGACTACGTGCCCAACCACACGTCCTCGGACCATGCGTGGTTTCAGGAGGCGCTGACGGGCCGGGACAGCGACAAGCGTGACTGGTACGTGTGGCGCGACCCGGCGCCGGACGGCGGGGTGCCCAACAACTGGAAATCCTTTTTTGGCGGCCCCGCCTGGACCCTGGATGAGCAGAGCGGCCAGTACTACCTGCACCAGTTTCTGCCCAGCCAGCCGGACCTGAACTGGCGCAACCCGGCGGTGCGGGAGGCCATGTTCGACGTGCTGCGCTTCTGGATGCGCCGGGGCGTGGACGGCTTCCGGGTGGACGTGATCTGGCTGCTGGCCGAGGACGAGCGCTTTCTGGACGAACCGGTCAACCCCGAGTGGACCCCCGGCGACATCGAGCACAACAGCGTGCAGCACATCTACACCCAGGACCAGCCGGAGACGCACCAGTACATTCGCGAAATGCGCGCCGTGCTGGACGAATTCGACGACCGCATGATGGTGGGCGAGATCTACCTGCCGGTGGACCAGCTGCTGCCCTACGCCGGAACCCCCGACGCGGCGATGGTGCACCTGCCGTTCAACTTTCACCTGATCCTGCGGCCCTGGCAGGCGGGGGCGGTGCGCGAATTTGCCGACGACTACGACGCCGCGTGCCGCAAGCTGCAGACCTGGCCCAACTGGGTGCTGGGCAACCACGACCAGCACCGCTTCAAGTCGCGGGTGGGGGCGGCGCAGTTCCGCGTGGCCCAGACCCTGCTGCTGACCCTGCGCGGCACGCCCACGGTGTACTACGGCGACGAGATCGGCATGGAAAACGTTCACATTCCACCCGAGCGCATGGTGGACCCGGCGGGCCTGCAACAGCCCGACTCCCCGGCCGCAAGCCGCGATCCGGAACGCACCCCGATGCAGTGGGACGCCTCGGCCAACGCTGGTTTCGCGCCTGCGGAGGCCACGCCCTGGCTGCCCCTGGCCGACGACTTCCAGACGGTGAATGTCCAGGCGCAGGAGGCGGACCCGCACAGCGACCTGAACTACTTCCGCGCCCTGACCCGGCTGCGGCGCGAGCATCCCGCGCTGGTGGGAGGCGACTACCACAGCCTGGACAGCGGCCACGACGACGTGTTCGCCTTCCGCCGCACCCTGGAGGGCGAGACGGTGACCATCCTGCTGAACTTCGGCGCGCACGAGCGGGCTCTCGGAGAACTGGCGGCCGGTCAGCCCTTGCTCAGCTCGCTGGATGACCAGCCCGGCAGCGGCGCGGTCCTGCGTCCCAACGAGGCGCGCATCGTGCTGGGCTAGGAGCCGCAGAACTGGGGCCGCCTGGCAGTGGCAGTGCACCACTGTGGACGGCCTCTCGCTGTTGGCTGCCCCGCCTCCTCAGAATCTGGGCTGGGACAGCTTCAGGATCCTCTCGCGGACCCAGGCCGCGTCAGTGGGCCGCTGCTGGCGGTCCTGACGGGTCAGGGTCAGGTATAGCGAACACAGCGGGTCCGGATGGTACGGCGCGGGGCTGGTGGGGTCCGGCAGCAGGCCGAAGATCCCCCAGCCCAGCAACATTCCCACCCCGTACAGGTCCGCTTCCGGCCCCAGCGGTTCGCCGCGCGCCGCTTCCGGACTCTGGAAGGCCGCCGTGCCAAAACGGGTGGGCACCGGGAACACCTCCAGCGCCGGGCCAGACAGGTCCAGATCGACCAGCTTGGCGCTGCCGTCCGGTTCCACCACGATGTTTTCCGGTTTGATGTCGCGGTGGACCAGCCCGCACGAATGCAGGTACGCCAGGGCGTCCAGCAGATGCGCCAGCGTCAGCAGGAAGGCGCGGCGCTCGCTGTGCAGCGCGGGCCGCCGCACGTAGCGTGCGAACAGCACCTCGCCGCGGGCCAGGGTGCTGATCAGTACCGGGCGGCCCTCCAGCGTGTCGCGGCCCAGCACCGACGCCAGCCGGGGATGCTCCAGGCCGCTGGCATGCTCGAATTCACGGTCGGCAAAGTCGAGCATGTCAGCGTGGAATACCTTGACGGCACAGGGCTGCCCGCACGCATCCACCGCGAAGTACACCAGACTGTGGGAACCCCGGCCAATGGGTCTGATCAACCGCACGCCGGCGCCCACCACCTGTCCCGCAAGAGCCATTGCCCACACAGTAGCGCAACGCTGTCTATCAGACTGAATCAACCGACATAGACCTCCGCAGGCCAGCCCAGGAATGGGCCGTGCCCGCCGCAGGGCTACAATCGCGCCATGAACCGCGGCGGACACGGAAGGCGGCCATGAGCGGCTACGGGCTGGTGCTGGGCGGCGGCGGCGCCCGCGGGTTGGCGCACATCGGCGTGTGGCAGGTGCTGGAGGACGCGGGCCTGCACCCCAGCGTGGTGACCGGCACCAGCATGGGCGGGCTGGTGGGGGCGTTTATCGCGGCGGGCTACAGCGGGGCGGAACTGGAGCGCATCTCGGGCACCGTGTCGTGGCGGCGGCTGCTGGACTGGCGGCCCGGCACCGGCCTGCTGAAGATCTCGGCCATGGAAGGCTGGCTGGCCCAGCACCTGCCCCAGACTTTCGAGGAACTGCCCACACCGCTGGCGATCACCGCCACCGACATGCTGACCGGCCGGGGCGTGTACCTGACGCGCGGCAGCCTATCCGAAGCTTTGCGGGCCACCAGCGCGTATCCCGGCGCCCTGGATCCCGTGCCGGTGCGCGACATGCTGCTTTCGGACGGCGGCATTCTAAACCAGGTGCCGGTGGACGCCGCGCTGTTTCTGGGCGTCCGGAAGGTGCTGGCGGTGGACGTCACCGCCCCCGATCCGCTGGAACTGCACGAGCGCCGCGTCCTGATCTGGAAGCGCGAGGCCCACCTGGGGCCGGTGCGGGCGCTGCGGCGCGCCGTGGAGATCATGCAGGCGCAGCTGACCGACGCCCGCCTGAGCCTGTACCGGCCCGACGTGCTGCTGCGCCCGAATCTGGGCAACATCGACCTGATGAATTTCAACCGCACCGATCAGGCCATTGCGGCGGGCCGGGAGGCGGCGCTGGCGGAACTGCCGCGTCTCAAAGCGCTGCTGGGCGAGGGCTGAGGAAGGGACGCGGGACGGTTTGACCCTTTAACCCTCCGCCAACCCTTAATCCGCTATCCTGCGCGGTGCATGACCAGACTTCAGTCCGCCGCACCCACCACCCTTCAGAAGGTGTGGAAGGATTTTCTAGAACCCATTGTCTTTGCGGTGGTGATCACCCAGTTCGTGGCGACGCTGGTGGGCGTGGACGGCGTGAGCATGATGCCCAACCTGCGTGACCGCGAGCGCGTGTTCGTGCCCAAGTACGAGACGTGGCTGCACAAGGCGGGCGTGGGCGACTTCAGCCGGGGCGACATCGTAATCTTCAAGCCCCCGCGTGAAGCCGCAGCCAAGATCGGCAACCTGAACAAGAACTTCTTTGGCCTGTGGAACTACCGCCCCTTTCTGATCAAGCGCGTGATCGGCCTGCCGGGTGACAAGATCCGGGTGGAAGGCGGTGAGGTCTTCGTGAACGACGTGAAGCTGGATTCAGGCTGGACGACCGACTACTGGCGTCAGCAGGGCTGCTGGGACAACCAGAGCGAACTGGCGAACAACGCCACCTCCAGCCGTGCGGGCGTGGTGCCCGATCAGGCCGAGGTCACCGTGCCGCCCGCGCACTACTTCGTGATGGGCGACAACCGCACTGCCAACGGTTCGGAGGATTCACGGCTGTTCGGCCCAGTCGAGCGGCGCGACGTGGCCGGACGCGCCGCTGCTGTGGTCTGGCCGATCATGCGCAAGACCAACGCCAGCTACGACTGCGCCACCGAACGTGTGGGCGAGTTGAGCGGCGAGAACAAGCTGAACTGGCGCGTGCTGAACCGCCCCGAGGCCTTCGATACCTTGAAGAGCGAGTTGGCGAAGTAAGCCCCAACTTCTGATCTACGCGGTTCGCAGCCCTCGCTGATGGCGCCGGGGCTGGAACGTCCAGTCCTGGCGCATGTCGGAGGCGCCAATCAATCCCAGAAGGCCATTGCCAAAGCGCTCAGTCTCCTTCTCGCCCAGGCGTTGGATGAGGGAGGCCCCTTTGTCGTCCATCGTTACGGTTCATGGTTCGACCAGCGGGACAGGGGCGGAGTCTTTGTCGTCCGATTCGATGGGCACCCTGCGGCCAAACGGGGCGGCCAAACAGAAGGCCACTATTCTCCCCAGATAAACCTGTCCACCCCACCCCCCTTTCGTCCCCGCCCCGCCGCGCTATCCTCTGCCCTATCGCGCCTCCAAAGCGCGGTCATCCAGAGCGTCCGAGGGTTTTTTCTGCCCGCCGACGACGCGGCAACCGACCCCCATAGCGGTCACGGTGCCTTTCAGAAAAGCCTCCTGCTGGGGTGCGCCGACGATGGCGCGGGCAGGACGCGATGGCCGGAAGTGGGCGCCGCACGGCACAGGGCGCAAAGACGTGTTCAGGCCGCACCTGCGGTCTGGTTTTCAAGAGGTGGACAATGGACAGGGACATTCGCGCTGCGGCGCGTGAACGCATCCTGGTGCTGGACGGCGCGTGGGGCACCATGCTCCAGCGGGCCAACTTAAACGAGGCGGATTTCAGGTTTGACGGGGCCGATCCGCTGCGGATGTACCGGGGCAATTTCGACCTGCTGCAACTCACGCGCCCGGACGTGATTCAGGACATCCACCGCGCGTATTTCGAGGCGGGCGCGGACATCGCCAGCACGAACACCTTCAACAGCACCACCATTTCCCAGGCGGATTACGGCACCGAAACGCTGGCCCGCGCCATGAACGAAGCCGGGGCACGGCTGGCCCGCGAGGTGGCCGACGAGTTCGAGTCGAGGGACGGCAAACCACGCTGGGTGGCCGGGGCCATCGGGCCGACCAACCGCACCGCCACCCTCTCGCCGGACGTGGAACGGCCAGAGTTCCGCAACGTCACGTTTGATGATCTGGTGGCCGCCTATGCCGCCGCCGCCGAGGGCCTGATGGCGGGCGGGGCCGATCTGCTGCTGCTGGAAACGGTGTTCGACACGCTGAACGCCAAGGCCGCACTCTTCGCCTGCGAGGAGGCGTTCGCTCGAACGGGCAAGACGCTTCCCGTGATGCTCTCCGGCACCATCACCGACGCTTCCGGGCGCACGCTGAGCGGGCAGACGCCGGAAGCCTTCGCCATCAGCACGGCGCACGCCAACCTCTTCAGCCTGGGACTGAACTGTGCGCTGGGCGCGGATCTGCTACGCCCTCACCTGCGGGCGATTGCGGCGAACACCGACACGCTGGTGTCCGTCCACCCCAACGCGGGCCTGCCCAATGCTTTCGGCGAGTACGACGAGACCCCCGAACACACCGCCGCCGTGCTGGCCGACTTCGCCCGCGAGGGGCTGGTCAACATCGTGGGCGGCTGCTGCGGCACCACCCCCGAACACATCCGCGCCATTGCGGACGCGGTGGCCGGGCTTTCCCCGCGCACCGCGCACCGCGCACCGCCTTTCCTGCGCCTGAGCGGCCTCGAAGCCCTGACCGTCACGCCGGAGCTGAACTTCGTCAACGTGGGCGAGCGCACCAACGTCACTGGCAGCCCGCGCTTCAACAAGGCGATTCTGGCCGGGGATTTTGAGACGGGCCTCAAGATCGCCCGGCAGCAGGTGGAGAACGGCGCGCAGATCGTGGACATCAATTTCGACGAGGGCATGCTGGACGGCGAGGCCGCGATGGTCAAGTTCCTGAACCTGCTGGCCGGGGAGCCGGATATTTCCCGCGTGCCGCTGATGCTGGACAGCAGCAAGTGGGAGATTCTGGAAGCGGGCCTCAAGCGGGTGCAGGGCAAGTGCGTCGTCAACTCCATCTCGCTCAAGGACGGCGAGGCCAGGTTTCTGGAGCGGGCGCGGCTGCTGCGGCGCTACGGGGCCGCCGCCGTGGTGATGGCCTTCGACGAGCAGGGACAGGCCGACAACCTGGAACGCCGCAAGGAAATCACCTCCCGCGCCTACAAACTGCTGACTGAGGAAGTGGAGTTTCCGCCGCAGGACATCATCTTCGATCCCAACGTGCTGACGGTGGCGACGGGCCTGGAGGAGCATGACCGCTACGCGCTGGAGTTCATCGAGGCGACGCGCTGGATCAAGGCCAACCTGCCGGGGGCGCTGGTGTCGGGCGGCATCAGCAATGTCTCGTTTTCCTTTCGGGGCAACAACCACGTGCGCGAGGCGATGCACTCGGTGTTCCTGTATCACGCCATTCGCGCCGGGCTGGACATGGGCATCGTGAACGCGGGGATGCTGGCGGTGTACGAGGATATCGAACCCGAGCTGCGCGAGGCGGTGGAGGACGTGATCCTGGCCCGCACGCCCGCTTCCGGCGAACTCAGCGCCACCGAGAATCTGCTGGCGCTGGCCGAGAGCTACAAGGGCGTCAAGCGCGAGGCCGCCGCCCAGAGCGAGTGGCGCGAGCGCCCGGTGGATGAACGCCTCAAGCACGCGCTGATCTCGGGCATCACCGACTTCGTGGTGGAGGACGCCGAGGAGGCGTACCGCGAGCTGGGTTCGCCGCTGAAGGTCATCGAGGGGCCGCTGATGGACGGCATGAACGTGGTGGGCGATCTGTTCGGGGCCGGGAAAATGTTCCTGCCGCAGGTGGTCAAGTCCGCCCGCGTGATGAAACGCGCCGTGGCCCACCTGACGCCCTATATGGAGGCCGAGAAGCAGGAAGCTGGGGGCAAGGGCAAGGTGCTGCTGGCAACCGTCAAGGGCGACGTCCACGACATCGGCAAGAACATCGTGGGTGTGGTGCTGGCCTGCAACGGCTATCAGGTGACAGACCTGGGCGTGATGGTGCCCACCGAGAAAATTCTGGACGAGGCCGAGCGCATCGGCGCGGACGTGATCGGCCTGAGCGGGCTGATCACCCCCAGCCTGGACGAGATGGTGGGCGTGGCCCGCGAGATGACCCGCCGGGGCGGCAAGCTGCCGCTGCTGATCGGCGGGGCCACCACCAGCCGGGCGCACACGGCGGTCAAGATTGACCCCGCCTACGACGGTCTGGTGGTACATGTGCTGGACGCCAGCCGCGCCGTGACCACCACCGCCGACATCCTGGCCGATCCGGCAGGGGTGCAGGAGCGCATTCGGGTGGAATACGACGCCCTGCGCGAACGCCACGGCAAGCGCGAGGTGCGCCTGATTTCCATCGATACGGCTCGCGAACGGGCGCCGCGCGTCTCCCCCGCCCTGCCGCCCGCGCCGCGCGAACTGGGCCGCCAAATCATTGAGCAGCCGCTGACGGGTCTGCTGGACTACATCGACTGGACGCCGTTTTTCATCGCCTGGGAGATGAAGGGCATCTACCCCAACATCCTGACCGATCCGCTGCGCGGCGAGCAGGCCCGCACGCTGTTCGCCGACGCCCAGGCCCTGCTGCGCCGCGTGATCGACGAGGGGCTGCTGACCGCCAGAGGCGTGATCGGCCTGTGGCCCGCCGAGCGTCGCGGGGACGACATCGTTGTTGATGGTGAAAGGTTGAGGGTTGATGGAAAAAGCTTTTCCCCGTCAACCGTCAACCAGCAACCAGCAACGTCCACCATCCTTCACACCCTGCGCCAGCAGCGCGATCAGGCCACGCCGAACGGCGCGCTGGCCGACTTCATCGCGTACCGGGGCGATCACATCGGGGCCTTCGCCGTCGCCATCCACGGCGCGGAAGAACTGGCCCGCGCCTTCGAGGCGGACCACGACGACTACAACGCCATTCTGATCAAGGCGCTGGCCGACCGTTTGGCCGAAGCCTTCGCCGAGAAGCTGCACCGCGACGTGCGGGTGCGGCACTGGGGCTACGCGCCGGATGAAACGCTGGACAACAATGACCTCATCCGCGAACGCTACGACGGCATCCGTCCCGCGCCCGGCTACCCGTCCCAGCCGGATCACACCGAGAAACGCACCCTCTTTGCACTGCTGAACGCGGGCGAAATTGGCCTGGAACTCACCGAATCCTGCGCCATGACCCCTGCCGCCGCCGTCTCGGGCCTGTACTTTGCCCACCCGGAAGCGCGGTATCTGGCTGTGGGCCGCATCGGACGCGATCAGGTGGAGGAGTACGCCGCCAGAAAGGGCTGGAGCGTGGAAGAAGCCGAGCGCTGGCTGGGGCCTCTGCTGGCGTATGACCCGGCGGCGCAGGCCATCCAGGGGGCAAGGGTCGAAGGGGCTGAAGAAAAGAGCGCCCAGGCCCTTAGACCCTTAGACCCTCAGACCCCTAGACCCGCCGCAGGCGGCGGCGCATGACCCGCGTCTCCATCGAACTCGTCCCTCGCTCGCGTTCCGGCCTCAGGGCCGAGCTGGCCGCAGTGGCCGAACACCTGCCCGGCGCGGACACCATCAACATTCCCGACTTTCCGCGCTTTTCCACGCGCTCGTGGCACGGTTGCGCCTTTGCCCGCCCGCACCACCGGGCCATTCCGCACATCCGGGCGGTGGACCTGAATCCGCGCGAGCCGCTGCCGATGGCCGCGCATCTGGACCAGCACGGCATTGACGAGGTGATCGTGATCACCGGGGACGCGCCGGGCGACATGAACGCCCGGGTCTACAACGTGGATGCCGAGGCCGCCATCCGCCGCATTCGCCGGGAGCTGCCACACCTGAAGGTCTACGCCGGTTTAGATCCCTATCGTCAGTCCCTCTCACGTGAGCAGAGCTACCTGGAGCGCAAGCTGGAGGCGGGGGCGTGCGGCTTCTTCACCCAGCCGTTCTTCGACCTGCGCCTGATGGACGCCTACGCCGACCTGCTGCCCGAAGGAGTGGAGGTCTGGTGGGGGGCCACCTCGGTCACCTCCGAAGGCTCGGAAGGGTACTGGCGCACCCGCAACCACGCGGTGTTTCCCCGGCGGTTCGAGGCCACGCTGGAGTGGAACCGCCGCTTTGCCTGCGAGCTGCTGACGTTCGCCCGCGAGCGCGGCCAGCACGCGTATTTCATGCCCATCAAGGCGGATGTGGTGGAGTACCTGGGCGGCATTGTTTAGAGGCATTCACCATTTGTGGTGGACATCTTAATTCATAATCATTATGATTACGGAGACTGGGCCAGATTTCTGTGCCCGGCTCTTCCCTATTCCGGTGGGGCGTGTTCGCCGAGTGCGCCAACTGCCAAGGAGTCTTTATGATCGAGCCGAAAGACAGCAAGCAGCAGGATGGCAGCGGCCAGACCCTAACCACCCGCCAGGGCCATCCCGTCAGCAACAATCAGAACCAGCGCACCGTGGGCACGCGCGGCCCGGCCACGCTGGAGAACTACCAGTTCCTGGAAAAGATCAGCCACTTTGACCGCGAGCGCATTCCCGAGCGCGTGGTGCATGCGCGCGGTGCTGGCGCACACGGTGTGTTCAAGGCCTACGGCCGGGTGGGCGACGAGAGCATCAGCAAGTACACCCGCGCCAAGCTGTTCCAGACCGAGGGCAAGGAAACCCCGGTGTTTCTGCGCTTCTCCACCGTGATCCACTCGGGCCACTCGCCCGAAACGCTGCGTGACCCGCGCGGCTTCGCCGTCAAGTTCTACACCGAAGACGGCAACTGGGATCTGGTGGGCAACAATCTCAAGGTGTTCTTCATCCGCGACGCGATCAAGTTCCCGGACGTGATCCACTCGCTGAAGCCCGATCCCGTCACCAACCGTCAGGACGGCGGGCGCATCTTCGACTTCATGAGCAACACGCCCGAGGCGATGCACATGCTGACGTGGCTGTTCTCGCCGTGGGGCATTCCCGCCAACTACCGCCAGATGCAGGGCAGCGGCGTCAACACCTACAAGTGGGTCAACGACAAGGGCGAGGGCACGCTGGTCAAGTACCACTTCGAGCCGATGCAGGGCGTCAAGAACCTGACCCAGCCGGAGGCCGAGGCGATCCAGGCCAAGAACTTCAACCACGCCACCCAGGACCTGTACGACGCCATCGAGCGCGGCGACTTCCCCCAGTGGGAGATGCGCGTCCAGCTGATGGAAGACGGTGAGCATCCCGAACTGGACTTCGATCCGCTGGACGACACCAAGATCTGGCCCGAGGACCAGTTCCCCATGCTGCCGGTGGGCATGCTGACCCTGAACCGCAACCCCGAGAACTACTTCGCGGAGGTGGAGCAGGCCGCCTTCGGCACCGGCGTGCTGGTGGACGGCATGGACTTCAGCGACGACAAAATGCTGATCGGCCGCACCTTCTCGTACTCCGACACCCAGCGCTACCGCGTCGGCCCCAACTACCTGCAGCTGCCGATCAACTCGCCGCGCGCCGCCGTGGCCACCAACCAGCGCGACGGCCAGATGGCCTACCACGTGGACACGGTGCCGGGGCAGAACCCGCACGTCAACTACGAGCCGTCCAGCATGAACGGTCCCAAGGAAGCCCCCCGCGACCTGCCCGAGCACAGCCCGCACGTCGAGGGCCGCCTGCAGCGCGCCAGCATCGAGCGCACCAACGACTTCAAGCAGGCGGGCGAGCGCTACCGCGCCCACGACGACCGCGAGCGCGATGACCTGATCAACAACCTCGTGGCGAACATCTCGGCGGCCATCCCCGAGGTGCAGGCCCGCATGGTGGAACTGTTCACCCAGTGCGATCCCGACTACGGCCGCCGCGTGGACGAGGGCCTGAAGGCCGCGCGTCAGTCGACGGAAAAGCAAAACGCCCAGCGTGAGACCCAGTCGGTCTGAAACCGGGCGATGCCGGAAGAGTGGCGTAAGACTGCCCACGCCAGGATTTCTGGTGATGACCGTGGTGCGCCGTGACCCTCTCTGAACTGCAGCGGCATCTGGAACGGCGGGGCCTGCGAACCACCCAGCCCCGCCTGCGGCTGCTGCAGTTCTTCGTCGAGACCGACGGGCACTTCACCCCGGAGGAAATCGCTGAGCGCTTCCGGCTGGCCGGGGAGCCCATTCCCATTGCCACGCTGTATCAGAACCTGCGCGTGTTCAGCGAGCATGGGCTGGTGGGCGAGGTGATCGGCAGCGGCGGTGAGGTGCGCTACGACACCAACCTCACCCCCCACTCTCACCTGCGCTGCAACGGCTGCGGCACCCTGCTCGACGTCGCGCTGGCCCTGCCGGATCTGCAACCCCAGGGCCAGGGTCACGACTGGCAGATCACCGGAGCCAGGGTGGAGTTGCAGGGCATCTGCCCGGCATGTCAGGCCACAGCCGCTCGCGGACCTGAGCCAACCCTGTAAACACGGTCCTGTGACCAGATCCACAACACCGCCGCCAGAGCGCCATTGCTCCGGCGGCGATGCTGTTGCTGCTGACTTTTGCCAGCCGCCTACGAGTTGTCCACCACCACCGTGAAGCTCCGGCTGATCTTACCCTCGGCAGGCACGTCCACCTTCAGGCTGGCAATGCCGCCGTTCTTGGTGGGCGCGGCGCTGTCGATGATGACGACCCGCCCGCCGACCCGCTCGGTGATCTCGGCGCGGACGCTGCGGGCCTTGCTGCTCTCGAAAGCGTAGGTCACCTTGTAGGTGGTCTTGACCACGTTGCCCTTGCTGTCCTTGCTCTGGCTGACGGTCTGCACCGTGCGGGTGTACTCCACGTCGGGATCGTCGCCCAGACTGAACTCCACCGTGCCGCCCTCGCGGGTCTCGTCGATGCGGGTCTGACCCACCAGACGGCCCTCCTCGCGCACGGTGATCGGCCCAGCAGGCAGGCGGGCGTCAGCCTTGAAGCGGTAGGACCGGTCCAGGGTGCCGCTCTGGGTGGCGACGTTGAAATAGGTGTTCAGGCCCACGTAACGCTCGAAACTGCTCAGCTTGGGGGTCAGGAACGGCAGGGTCACCACACTGTTGGCGGGCAACGTGAACGGTGTGGTCAGCGCGTAGCGGTACAGTCCACGCAACTCCGAACCGCTGCCGATCTTGGGAGCCGTCACCGGGGCCGGCGCGGCCCGCATCACCATGTCCGCCGCCTCGTAACTGGCCTGAGCCTGGGGATTGGCCTGCACGCTCACGTCGCCGGAATACAGCTCGGTGTCCTTCACGTCGTAGGGCAACTCGGTGGTGTTGCGAATGTCGGCCAGAGCGGAGAGCTGTGCGCCGGCTGGGCTGGCCTTCAGGGTGTATCGCGGCGACCAGCCCACGCTGCGGGTCAAGTAGACCAGTGTGCCGCTGCCGGCTTTGGGCAGGCTGTAGGTCAGTGTCTGCGAGGGACTCAGGGGATTGGTGGGGGGCGGCGTGTCGAAACGCAACTGCTCGTAGCGCACGTTGAAGTACCGCCCCGCCGCGTCCTTGACCAGCAGGTCTCGGGCGCGCACCAGGGTGACCGGTTCAGTCTTCTCACCGTCCGCCGTGGTCTGGACCAGGAACACCGTCTTGCCCTCCAGACCGCTGAGCCAGTTGGTCTCCAGCTTCTGCACGGCGCTGTCAAAAGCCAGCCCTTCCAGGTCCAGCGAGCCGGCCAGCACGTTTTCCCAGGCCTGTTGCGGCAGCGAGACGTTCAGGGCAGTTCCCGTGCTGGTCACGGGCTGCCGCACCTCGGCGAACGACGGGTAGATGCGCAGATCGGTGGCATTCGCCGTTCCCAGAGCCAGGGCAGCGGCCAGCAGCAGTGTCGGTTTCATACGCGCATAGTTGCCGATGCCACTTTATGAGATGTGAGAAGGTCCGTCAGACGGGAATTAGAAAAGTCCGCTCCGTGACAGGAGCGGACTTTGACGGGCGAGCGGTTTAGAGAATATCGTCGCGGATGCAGGCCTTGAAGTGCTGTGGGGCAATCTCGCGCAGTTCGGGCACCACCTTGGCGCAGTCGTCGATGGCATACCGGCAGCGCGTGCGGAACACGCAGCCCGACGGCGGGTTGATCGGGCTGGGAATGTCCCCTTCCAGAATGATGCGCTGGC